>JAUWBP010000079.1 GCA_030601665.1 Hadesarchaea archaeon
ATTTTCATGGTAGTTTTCCTTTGGGGGTCACTGAGGAACGCGTATCCAGAAATATGAAGGATGCGTGAGCTTTTGACGCAACCCATGTCTATCTCATCGGCGGCTAGGTAAATGTTGGCCCCCCGAAAACCGTACATCGTCCTTTCTCCGTCCCTCGTTATCGCAATGAATTGGAGACCCGTCCCAACCTTCCCACCGATTTGCAGTTGGCTGATGTCCACTTTTTCCTTCCTGAAGTTATCGATAAGAAAGTGGCCGAGGGAATCATCGCCCACCATTCCGATGAATCGGGAACCAAGCCCTAGCCTGGCGAGCGCAACGGACAGATTGGCGGCCGAACCTCCGACACACTTATGGAGCTTGCCAGTTGAAACCTCCCCACCCTCGCCCGGGAGAAATTCAACAGGGGCTATAAGGTCGACGTTCGCATCCCCGACTGCCACAACGGAAGCTTTCACGGAAATCCTCCTTGAAAAGTGTACCTAGTTTTGTTTAAGGCAATTAAACTTTAGCGAAGCCAAGAAATCAGAATCTCGATCAAAGCAGAAAGATCTTGAAAAATCGTGTGCGAATGGAGCGTCAAGGCATTTATACAACGACGGTTAATTTTCCCACGGAGGTGTTTCGATGGCGGCAGAATGGAAGAAAAAATTGGATGAGGTGCGAATGAAGAGCTTGCAGGAGATATTTGAAGTGGATAAACCTGTGATAGGGATGGTTCACCTGCCTCCTCTTCCCGGATCCCCTGGGTACGATTACTACGGGATGGATGCCATCATCGAAAAAGCATTGGCCGACGCGAAAGCCCTCGAGGAAGGAGGGGTGAACGGGCTGATCGTCGAGAACATGTGGGATCACCCTTACTACGTGGGCGAAAATGTGCCACCTGAAGAGATGACCGCTCAAGCTGTTGCAGCTAGGGAGGTGATCAAAGCGACCAACCTCCCAACGGGAATAAACGTCATCCACAACGGCGGAAAAGTGACGCTAGCGATTGCTGTAGCGTCGGGAGCCAGCTTCGTTCGGATCTGTCTTTTGGCTGGAGCCCGGGTTTGGGATACTGGCGAGTTCGACCGCGGATGCGCCGCTGAGGTGCTGAGGCTGAGAAAAAATTTAGGTGCTAATCATATCAAAATCTTCGCCGATGTCGACAAAAAACATTCGGTGCCATTTCCCGGGATAGACTTGGCAACCCATATCCAGTGGACTAGACGCTATCTCGCCGACGCGGTCATTGTCACTGGAAAACTTACCGGAATAGCCCCTGAGCTGGAAAAGGTCAGGAGGGCTAAAGAAGTAGCCGAGGACACGCCGGTACTCGTTGGAAGCGGCGCTGAGGTCACCAATGTTGGGAAATTCCTGGAGTATGCCGATGGGGTTATCGTGGGCACAAGCTTGAAGAAGGACGGAATAACAGAAAACCCCGTCGATGTCGATAGGGCAAAGGAATTCATGCAGGCGGTAAAACAAGCAAGGAAGAAACATTAGAAATCTTAATACACCAGCTCCATAAATTGTCGTGGGGCCTCAAATGCTGATTGTAGCTGGATCTGCATCTTCGAAACTTGCTGAGCGCGTTGCAAAGCAGCTTAAGTGCGAGCTAATAAAACCCGAGCTCAAGCTATTCCCGGATGGCGAGCTTTACGTGCGCATCCCTGCCGACGTAAAGGGTGAAAATGTCGCCATAATTCAATCGACTTGTTATCCGCCGAACCAGAATTATATGGAGCTCCTTCTCCTGCTCGACGCCGCGAGGGACCTCGGTGCGGAAGAAATCACGGCAATTATACCTTACTTTGCCTACGCACGACAAGACAACCGTTTCAAGGAAGGAGAGGCAGTGAGCCTTTACACGGTTGCAAAATTGATCGAAAGTGTCGGCACGAAGAAGGTTTACACTGTCGATATGCACGCCCACAGGGTCGGGGACATTCAAGAGATTTTCAAGGTCCCCGCTCAAAACCTCACCGCAGCGCCCCTCCTGGCAAAACACTTCGCTGATAATTACCAACTCGAGGATCCGGTGATCATCGGGCCGGATGAAGAGTCGGAACGGTGGGCAAAGGAAGCAGGTGACGCCCTAGGCGCCGACTGGAATCACATGGTAAAGGAGAGGCTGGGGCCGAAAGAGGTCCATATCAAACCCCGAAAGCAGCTAGAGGTCGAAGGCAGGGATGCTATGGTGATCGATGATATCATCAGCACTGGCGAGACGATGGTGGAAGCTATCAAAATCTTGAAAACACATGGGGCACGAAAGATTTACGCCGCCTGCATCCACGCGGTCCTCGCAGGGGATGCCCTAGAGAAGGTACGCAAGGCGGGCGCCGAGGACATCTTTGCCACCGACACCATCGAGCACGAGATTAGCAAGGTTTCGGTCGCCCCCATCATCGCAGATGCAATTCATTAGGTTTTAAAATGCAAAGATTGATGTTCGTGCTTTCAGGTGAGCACCCTACACTGCCGATGGCTGAGGCAGTAGCGGCGATCAAAGCCGAGCACCGTGCCTACCGGGTGCTTGAACAACTCAATCAAGTGCTTGTCGCCGAGACCAAGGCAAGCCCGCAGATTCTCGCCTCACGCCTCGCGATGTGCCGCGAGATATGCATCCACCTCTGCACCGCCAGCGCTCGCAAGAAGGACATCCTAGAAGCTGTAGGGAGCTCTGACATCGTCGACCTCATCCCCCACGGAAAAAACTTCGCGGTGCGCCTGAAGCGCGTGCGGAGGAGCTCACCCAGCATCGACACCCTCAAACTGACGAAGACCATCGCGGAGCTCATCAGCACTGAGGTCGAGTTCAAGGTCGACTTAGCCCACCCCGATATCGAGCTCTTGGGAGTGCTGACGGGAGAGCGGTGCGCACTGGGAATAACGACGGCGAATGTGGATCGACGCCAGTTCGCGCGACGCAGGCCCAAGCTCAGGCCGGCCTTCCACCCTAGCACCCTGATGCCCGTGCTCGCCCGCTGCATGGTCAACCTCGCCCGGACCCCTCGAGAAGGCACTTTCCTTGACCCCTTCGCGGGTGTTGGAGGCATCCTGCTCGAGGCCGGGTTAATCGGGGCAAAGGTAATCGGCATCGACATCGACCGCGAGATGATTGATGGGGCACAAAAGAACCTCGAGGCAAACGGCATAACCGATTTCCAGCTCACGGTCGGAGATGCCCGCAAACTGCCAGCGTTGGAGGTTGATGCCGTTGCGACGGACCCTCCCTTCGGGCGCCAAGCGACCACAGGGGGTGTTGAGCTTAAGGAGCTTTATGAAAAAACGCTGCCCTCAATCGCGGGTGTGCTGAAGCATAAGGGTTACGCGTGCATCACCTCACCTGCCGAGCTTGAACTCGAGGAGTTGGCCTCTGGGGCTGAACTTCAAACGATTGAAAAGCACGAACAAAGAGTGCACCGAAGTTTGACGAGGAGAATTTACGTCTTCAGGAAGAAGTGAAATGAAACTCATCTTTCTCGGAACAGGCGGCAGCATCCCGACGCCCCAGCGGGGCCTTGCAGCGATAGCCCTGAAGCACGAGCGCGAACTCCTGCTCTTCGACTGCGCCGAAGGAACGCAGCGCTCGATGGCCCGGGCGGGGGTCAGCCCGATGCGCCTAGACGCAATTTTCATAACCCACCTTCACGGCGACCACTTTTTGGGTTTGGCAGGGCTCGTACAGACGCTATCGTTGCTGGATCGTGAACGAAAGCTCGAGATATTTTGCCCGAGGGGTGATGGCGAACGCATCGAAAGTTATCTTCAAATCCCCCACTACACCCTGACCTTCGAGCTAGGGGTGCGCGAGCTCGAGCCCGGGGGGGAACTCCGACGCCGAGGCTACCGAATCCTAACCTCCAAGGCCAATCACAACGTCCCGAGTTTAGCCTACGCGCTCGTTGAGGATGAGCGTCCGGGAAAGTTTTACCCTGATAAAGCAATTGCGCTGGGCGTGAAGGCCGGGCCGGATTTCTCGCGCCTGAAGGCGGGTGAAAGCGTCAAACTGCGTGATGGAAGCATCGTCAAGCCCGAGCAGGTGATGGGACCACCCCGCCCCGGGCGAAAAGTGGTGTACACAGGCGATACCCGGCCGAACAAGCGCATCGTCGAACTCGCCCGAAAGGCCGACGTACTCATCCACGACTGCACGCTCGCCGACGAGCTCGCTGAAAAGGCGGCG
>JAUWBP010000111.1 GCA_030601665.1 Hadesarchaea archaeon
GGCAAGTAGCCGATCCATCGCTCGACCATTCCGAGCTTTGCATGACTCATCGGAACACGAATGCCAAGCGAGCGGTAATACGCCACGATTCGCTTGAACGCGAAGACATCAACCACTGGTAGGAGCCAGAGCAACAATTGCCGCATATTCTAAAACTCGCGGCGTTTATTAAAATAAGCTATTAATAACGTGCTCAACATGCTATTACACCACCAATGTTACAATACGCTGCTATAACAATGCCATAATAACGCAATGGTAATAATGTATTTGATGGGGGAGTCGGATTGCCCAAGATAATCACCAAAAGGGAAATTGCCCCGAATATCATTTCACTTGAAGTCACCGCCCCGCTGATCGCAAAGAGGGCCAAACCGGGACAGTTCATAATCTTAATGACCGATGAAAGAGGAGAACGGATTCCACTGACCATTGCCGACTACGACCGAGAAAATGGATGGGTAGGCATCGTATTTCAAGTCGTAGGTAAAACTACAGCTCAGCTCTCTCAAATGAACGAGGGAGATGAACTCTTTTCATTTGTCGGACCCCTGGGTAATCCATCGAAAATCGGCAACCATGGAACCGTGGTGACCGTGGGGGGAGGAACGGGTATTGCCTACGTTTATCCCATAACACGGGAATTGAAAGAAGCGGGTAATCGAGTTATAGCGATCATCGGCGCAAAAACAAAGGATTTGATCATCATGGAAGAGGAAATGAGAAAAGTCTCCACCGAGCTCTTGGTTGCCACTGATGACGGAAGCTATGGGAGAAAGGGGTTTGTGACTGAGCTTTTAGAAGAAGTGCTGCGGGAGAAGAAGGATGTGAAAAAAGTGTGGGCCATAGGTCCGGCTCCGATGATGATGGCAACCTCTAAGGTTACCAAGCCACATGGGATAGAAACGATTGTTAGCTTGAACGCCATCATGGTGGACGGAACTGGCATGTGTGGCTCATGCAGGGTTACCGTGGGCGGTGAGACGAAGTTCTGCTGTGTTGATGGTCCGGAGTTCAATGGACATTTAGTGGACTGGCCGGAGTTCATGAACCGACTAGCCCGATACAGTCGGCAGGAAAAACTCTCCTTCGAGACCCACGGAAAATCACACGGGGAGAAAAATGGCTGACATGATACCCGTTCCTGAGCGAATGAAAAGGTCTCAGCGCCCGATGCTCGAGCAAGATCCTAAAAAAAGGATTTGCAACTTTGACGAAGTGCCGCTAGGGTACAAAAATGGAGATGCTATTTACGAGGCACAGAGGTGTTTGCAGTGCGACCCACCGCCATGTGTGGGGGGCTGTCCTGCTGAGGTTCACATTCCAGAGTTCATCCGGAAGATAGTTGAGGAGGATTTCGCTAGCGCATACCTTGAGATATTAAAAACAAATGGCCTCCCTGCTATGTGTGGAAGGGTTTGTCCGCAGGAGGAACAGTGTCAGAAAGCATGCGTGCTCGACAAAATGGGCAAGCCGATTGCCATAGGAAAGCTGGAACGTTTCGCCGCCGATTCGACAAGAGAACCGGATGTAAAGGAGTTGTCGGGGATAAAAAAGAAGGGCAAGCGGGTCGCGGTCGTGGGCTCCGGCCCAGCGGGTTTGACTTGTGCAGCGGATCTGGCGAAGATGGGCCACGACGTGATGATATTCGAGGCGCTCCATAAACCGGGAGGTGTTTTGACCTATGGGATTCCTGAGTTCAGATTGCCAAAGAGAATCGTGGAATCTGAAGTAGACAAAATCAAGGAGCTCGGCGTGAAAGTCGTAACAGATTTCGTGGTGGGGCTCACAAAAGGTGTCGATGAACTAGCTGAGGAGTTTGACGCAATATTTCTTGCGAACGGTGCCGGGGCGCCTCAGTTTATGCACATCCCTGGGGAAAATTTAAACGATGTATACTCTGCAAACGAATTCCTGACACGTTCTAACCTCATGAAGTCCTACAAATTTCCCGAATTTGACACACCTATCAAAGTGGGTAAAAAAGTGGCTGTAATAGGGGCGGGGAATGTGGCCATGGATGCCGCAAGGACCGCTTTGAGGCTGGGTGCGAAAGAGGTGCATGTTGTTTACAGAAGGAGCAAAGAAGAGGCGCCGGCTAGGGCAGAAGAAATTGCCCACGCTGGGGAAGAAGGTATAGTGTTCGGTTTTCTTACTCTGCCCGTGAGGATCCTAGGTGATGAGAAAGGCAACGTTACGGGCATGGAGTGCATTAAGATGCGACTGGGAGAACCAGACGAATCTGGGAGGAGAAAGCCGCTTCCTATCGAGGGATCGAACTTCGTCATGCAAGTGGACATGGTTATCAACGCAATTGGGGCGACGGCGAATCCCATCGTGGCGAGAAGTGCAACTAGCGTGCAAACAAACAAACGTGGATATTTTACGGTAGATGAAAAAACGCTTGCAACGAGTAGAGAGGGAATATTCGCAGGAGGAGATATTACTCGTGGGTCGGCGACTGTTATCTCGGCGATAGGGGATGGAAAAAAAGCCGCTAGGGCGATGGACAGTTATCTCTCTTCAGGCGGCAGTTTGAGAAAAAAGACATCCCCC
>JAUWBP010000091.1 GCA_030601665.1 Hadesarchaea archaeon
AGATGGCAATCCTAGAAACAACAGAATGTCTAACCTACTTTTGTTATGTACTCTTTGTCATGACAGGGTGAAGGTGAAGAAAGCAGTGCCGGCGAATCAGTCGTAACCCGTCTTCTGTTTTCAGACGACATTGAGCTGAGCGGGCTACCACCCGCCTTCAGCAGGCGTTCATCGGCGGTTGCTTGCCCTTGCATCCCGCGGATTGGCCGTTTCATCCTCTCCGGCACGACCTCAGCGTCGCCGCATCCTCGCGCGAGCCGGGAGGTGTCGTTTCTGTGCCATTGTCCGGTCTCTCAACCGTGCTCTTACGAGCCCGCGGACCTGCTAGATGGACGGAGTTTCCTCAGGCTTTCGCCCGGAAGTCGTCCACTGACTCGCCGGCAATACAATTTTTAGCTCTCCAAGTTTAAGAAAGTAGCTGGTGGGTGGATGAAAGTGTTCATCGCGGGGCCGCTCTTCTCGCAGGCTGAGCAGGAGTTCAACCTCAAAGTTGACGAACACCTGCGCAAACACGGGTACGAGACCTTTCTCCCCCAGCGCGATGCCGGTAAGTTGGACGAGCTCCTCGCCAAGGAGGGGGAACGGGCCTATCGCGCGTTGTTCGAGCGAGATCTAGAGGGGCTGAATCGAGCGGACGTTGCAGTCGCGATTTTAGATGGACCAGATGTGGACAGCGGTACGGCCTTTGAGGTCGGCTACGCGTTTTCGAAGGGCAAACCGGTGATAGGCTTGAAGACAGACATGCGCGTATTTGCCAAGAATGAGGAACTGAACAACATGCTCGCTCAAGGGATAAGGGCGCTGGCGGAGAACTTGGATGAAGTGGTATCGGAGTTGAGAAAACTTCAAGCCGCTTCATGGAGCGGTTCGAAGGCTGAAATACAAACCCATGTGAACAAAGGAAAATGGGGTTGAGGAGTTGAAAAAATGGCAGCTAAACGGGAATTGAAAGGGAGCAAAACTGAGAAAAACTTGCTCGCGGCATTTGCGGGAGAGTCGCAGGCCCGGAACCGCTATACCTACTTCGCAGAGGTAGCGAGGAAGGAGGGGTATGAGCAGATCGCGGCGATATTCGAGGAGACGGCGTGGAACGAACGGGCGCACGCCCAGCGGGAATTCGAGTTCCTGAATGGTGGCGAGGTGGAGATCCAGGCGGCGTACCCAGCAGGAGTTATCGGCGACACCAAGGCCAACCTCAAGGCAGCCGCAGCGGGCGAGCACTACGAGTGGACGGAGATGTATCCGGGGTTCGAAAAAGTGGCTCGCGAGGAGGGATTCACCGAGATAGCGGACGTCTTCAAGGAGATCGCTGAGGTCGAGGAACAGCACGAGAAACGATATCTGGCGTTGTTGAAAAATGTCGAGGAAGGGAAGGTCTTCAAGAAAGATCGCCCAGTGAAATGGAAGTGCCGAAACTGCGGATACGTGCACGAGGGTCCTTCCGCTCCAGAGGAGTGCCCGGCATGTGGATATCTGCAAAGCTTCTATGAGTTATTGTGCGAAAACTACTAATCAGAGGGGGAAAAGTAGGAAGCGAGGCTTATGATGAAAGTTAAAGTAGCCGAGGATGTTTATTGGGTTGGCGCTGTGGACTGGAACGTTAGAAATTTTCATGGCTTCACCTATTCCACACATCGGGGAACAACCTACAATGCCTACCTGATTGTGGATGACAAAATTGCTCTGGTTGACAGCGTTTATGGTCCCTTTGCTGGGGAGATGATAGAGAGGATTGGAGAAATAGTTGAACCTGAGAAAATCGATTATGTCATCGCCAACCATGTTGAGACAGACCACTCGGGCGCTATAGCCGAGGTCTTGAAGTATGCCCCGAAAGCGAAGGTAGTGGGCACAGCTAGGTGCAAACAGGGGTTGCTTAAGCACTATTTTGGGGACTGGGATTTTCAGGTTGTAAAAACTGGTGATGAAATAAATCTTGGTAGAAAGAGCCTAAGATTTATGGAGGCCCCCATGCTGCACTGGCCTGACAGCATGTTTACTTACATAGAAAAAGACGCCTTACTCTTGCCGAACGACGCATTCGGCCAGCATCTGGCAACTTCAAAGCGGTTCGACGATGAAGTGAACGAGAACATCATAATGGAGGAGGCAACCAAATATTATGCCAACATCCTCTGGCCGTTCAGCTCCTTAATAATAAAGAAAATCGAGGAGATCCAGAAACAAAACCTTAAGATTAACACGATAGCGCCAAGTCACGGCATTATCTGGCGAAGTAACCCCATGAAGATTGTTGAAGCATATTTACGCTGGGCAAAAGGAGATGCCAAAAAGAAGGTTTTAGTCGTTTACGATAGTATGTGGGGTAGCACTGAGAAAATGGCCAAAGCAATAATCGAGGGTATCCGCAGCGAAGATGTTGAGGCAATGTTGTTTAGGCTACCTGTCTCAGATCGAGGGGACGTGATCAAAGAACTTCTTGAAGCCAGAGGATTATTGATGGGTTCCTCAACCATCAACAACAGCATTCTTCCGACGGTTGCGCCCTTCTTAGAGGAACTCAGAGGTCTAAAACCCCGAGGGAAGATTGCTGCCGCATTTGGCTCATATGGATGGGGTGGAGGGGCATTAAAAACGATTGAAGAAACGCTCAAGCAGGCGGGAATGGAGTTAGCATCGCCCGGGTTAGCAGTTAACTGGGTTCCCAATAAAGAAGAAATCCAAAAATGCTTCGAGTTCGGAAAGGAATTTGCTAGAAAGATATAGCGCTATGCTAACCTTTATTGAAAAGTGAACTTTCACTCGCATGCATTCGATATTAAATTATTTTCCATATTCATCTTTATTACTTGCGGAACGTAAAACATTAAACGCTCAGAAACAATTTATCGGGGAATTAAATGATAGAAATTAGATTTCACGGCCGCGGTGGGCAGGGGGCGGTCACTGCTGCGCGGCTGCTCGCTGAAGCAGCTTTTTTGGAAGGCAAGCACGCTCAAGCTTTTCCATTTTTCGGTGCAGAGAGGAGAGGAGCACCCGTGCTGGCGTTCGCGCGCATAGATGACAAACAAATCCGTGTCCGCACTCAGATATACGAGCCCGATTACGTCGTGGTACTGGATCCCTTGTTGCCTGAAGCCGTGGATGTAGCTTCCGGTATAAAACAAGGAGGGATAATCGTACTCAACTCGAAAAAATCTATGCAATTCCCCCAAGCCAAAACCGCTTTCGTCGATGCCACTTCGATAGCGATGGAGACATTGGGGGTGCAAATAACCAATACCGCCATGCTTGGAGCGTTTGCAAAAGCCACAGGATTGGTAACACTGGAGTCGCTCATCGAGGTGATCAAAAGATACTTTTCCAGTAAACTTGCCAAGAAAAACATATCTGCAATAAAAGCGGCATATGAGCAGACGAGGGCGGCTGCATGAGTTCTTCAAGTGCTCGCAAGAAATTGCCACCGGGCGCAGTAATCCTTAAAGCTGGAAGCACGGTACAAACTGAAACTGGTAGCTGGCGTAGTCTTAAGCCAGTTATTGATGAGAAAAAATGCACGGGGTGCGGGTTATGTTGGCTATATTGTCCGGACGCAGCAATTAGC
>JAUWBP010000045.1 GCA_030601665.1 Hadesarchaea archaeon
AAGACAGGGAACATCGAACGCACGGCGTTTCCAGAACTTGCAGCCCGCGGACAACTTGCATGTTACAAAGAGGATAGGGACCCATTTTGGGCGGCGATTGACACGGCGAAGGATTTAGAGGAGGTCAGGAAGGAGTACTCAAACCGCACGGATAAACCTTGGGGTCATGAGAAAGTACTCGAACTCACCAAAAAACGAATGGAAAAATTGCTTTTCATCATGGCCGGCTACCGAACCTCGCTCCATTATCATAAGGTCAGAGATGAGATCCTTCACGTGCTAGGCGGTGCTGGGTGGATTGAGTTCGAGCGGGGCAAGCGGAGGCGGTTCAGGAAAGGGATGAAGATACACATCAAGCCCAAAGTCGTTCACAGTTTCATAGCATCCAAAACCACCTTGATTCGCGAGGTTTCGACGCCTCATCCTAAGGACGTAGTTAGGGTAAAAGATTTCTATGAGGTAAGGTAGCGTGAGGGATAATCGCGGAGTTGGTTAAGACTCTAGACGACTTGGGTATTTGGATTTTGAGTTTCGGGTGATAGAGGACTCGCGGAAGGTCATGAGGTGTAGATGATGAAGCATTGGTTCTTATTTCGTAAGGGAACAGTCCCCACCGCACTTGTCATCATCATTGTGCTAGCCGTTGTCATCCTATTCGCCATGCTAGCAATCACCATCCCCAAAATATCCGGGGACGTTTGGAAGAACATCGGCTATCCAGGCATTTCTTTGCTCAGCTTCATTGGCGCGAGCTCGGTCATCATCCCAATCCCTTACACGGTTATTTTGTTCGGAATCGCTCGAGACTTTAATCCCTTTCTGCTCGCGATAGCGGCGAGTCTTGGAGCGGCGGGGGGAGAGCTAGTTGGATACGGGCTCGGATATGCAGGCAGGCATGCGGTGGGAAAAAAGCGCCGCCGCCAGCTGGACGCGATGTTGAGTATTTTTGAAAGATTTGGGGTGCTCGCAGTCTTCATCTTCGCGCTTACCCCCCTCCCTGATGATCTACTTTTCATTCCGCTTGGATTGATGCACTACAGCCTGTGGAGAGCCTTCACCGCATGTGTTGCTGGGAAGTTTGTGATGTCCCTCATCATTGCGTACATGGGTAAAGCTGCGGGTGAATTGTTAGATGGCTGGATGCTTGCAGCCGTAGTAGCGGTTATCTTAGCTTTGGTAGTGGTCGTGATGTTCAGAATTGATTGGGTGAAGGTCGCCGAAAGATATGTGCCGAGGAAGAGAAAAAAGTAGGCCGGGCGTTCAAGCCGGCTTGAATCTATCCTTCAACTTTTCCAAGACTTTGGGTAAGGTGGTGTATTCCATTGCCTCGGCGCCCAACCGAGCGGGTTCAAATTCACCCATCCGACGCAGGGTAACCGCGAGTTCGCCAGCCTCTCGGCGAGCCAAGTCAAACGAGGGATCCTCGAATAGATCGCTTATCATTGGATTGCCGTCATCATCGCAGGCGATTTTGCCGTGGCTGACTTGGAAGCCGAGTGCCACGATCCTTGGGGGGCCATCAAAAGCCACGCATTTAGCGTCTTTCAACCCCACGGGCATCAACGGGCCCCAGTGGCTACCGCGCATCCAGCCCTCTACAAAGTAGCTGTGCATGAAGGGCGCCACTACTTCCCCGAGCGCCGGCAGGCCGCGCTGACATCTCACGATAGAGACAGGATCGTCCTTTCCCACATATTTCCCCGCGATCAATGAGAGCCTAGTCGTACTCGTTGCAGCGCATACGAGGTCGTCGCTGGCCCGCCACACGTGTGAAGTCACATAGCGCCCAGGTGTTCCAATCAATGCGATTAACTCGTACATCTCTTCAGGACACTTCAGGACAACCTTCTTGTTTTCGAACACATTGAGAACTTCAAATTTGAATCCCCCGCCCATGCTTGGATCGATTACAAGTCCAGCAGTGTTGAATGGGTCACCAAATATGCGAAATATTGGATAGTTAAAAGCACCGGGCTCCGTTTTATCAGCGGCGAAAAGAACGATTGGATCCGAGCGCCGCTCCTCAATTTCCATCTCAGCTACACCTGGACCCATTCCTCGAACATTTCCGCTGAAAGCCGTTTTCAGAATATCCTGCCCCGCCCCGTAGAGTTTAAGGTCGGTGGCTTTTTTTGACGCCTCTAGGAAAATGTCCCAAGCTAGTTTGTGGATATCGGGGTTATTTTCCCCTTTTTGGTGAACCATTAGAAGTTCAAGATCGTCTCCGGCATGGAACACATAGTGGCTGTTGATGAGCCCTTTTTTCTGTGCTTCCTGCAGACGCTTTTCGCCGAGATTTAGTATTGGTGTAGGAACCGTGTGGTGTCCGGCCAAAGACCCTACATCGCACTTGATTATCGATATGGTCGTTTTTTCAGCCATTTACTCATCTCTCCTACATACCATTTCACTACGCACATTTATAGTTAAATATTACGTGTAAGAGATAAGGAACGCACCAACTAAACCTGCGGCTACCGCGGCCGCGAGGATGAGTAATAGAGTTGTCATCGGTCCTCCTCCCACCTCTGGCTTTAGGGGCTTCCCTCGGAGCCGGTACCACATGTACGTTGCCCGCTGGGTGCCGAGGTGCGCAGCCCACAGGCAGAGCGGCAGGTTCACGGCCAAGATAAGCACGATGAACAGGACCATCCAGAATTCGTTAGCCGGGATATTGGGGAAGGACCAACCCCCCACCGTTTGCTCGAGTTGAGTGATAAGCACCCCGTCATAAACTCCCCGCGAGAAGAGGAAGACAGCGGCCCCCGCACCGAAGAAGAGTTGGGCGAGCACGAAGGTCGCGAGGACGGTAAGCGTGAAGTAGGCAAGCGGCTGCCACCATTCACTCAGTTCGAGTGGCGAGGGCACACGTACGGCCTGACTGATGTCAACGAAGGATCCTCCATCACCACCCCAACGCCCGTAAGCGACGCCGAGAACCCAGCTTCCGATGACTAGCAACCAGAATGCTGCGTGCCAGTATTCCCCGCGCATCGCTTCACCGAGGTGCTGAGCTATCGGTACTTTCGCTCGTAGTCGCGTCGTGCCTTGGATATAGCGCGGTTGAGGTAGTTGTGGCTTACCTTAGTCGGCTGGACTGGTGTTAGTGGAGAAGGTGACGACTTCAAAATCCCGGCGGAACGCTCTAAAACGCCCAATCGGCGTTCCAAATCCGACAATCGCTGAATTAATGAGTTTAACTTACTCTCGATAGATGAAACGCGCGTATCTTTCGCAATTTGTTCCATTCCCTTACCTCTCTTTTGATTTTTTGAGCTTTCCAGTATTTAAAGTTAGTTTCGCCTCAAAAAGGTCGAAAAGCTCCATCATTCCTTCTGGGTCATTTTTTGTTCCTCTACCTCGCCGCCTGGTTTTCTCTCTCTGAAGACCTGCGCCGAAAACTTGCTTATATAAACCCCCTCACGGAGCCAGTGATCTGGCATCAGCCCCGCTTTCATGCAGGCGTGCGAGAGGAACTCCTCGGCATCCCACCCCCACTCGACGGGTACTTGGGGCAGCAGCAGGCCAGCGTAACCCGACCACTCGATGATTAAACCGTCCCTGCCGATTACGATGTGTTTCGGATACTCGCGTGGGATTTTCACTTTGATGGGTTCGGGCTTCGAGAGCACGCTTACTTCCACCTCCAGCGCGGGGAGCTCTTCAGGGGTTACCGGCGGAAAGCGAGGGTCTCTGGTCGCGGAGCTTATGGCGGAGTCGATCACGGCATCGACGAGAGGGGTGGTGGGTAGGGGGTGGCCGATACATCCACGGAGCTCGCCCTCCTTGTTAAGGGTAACGAAAACGCCTCGATGTTTGCATAATTTCGCAGGCACTTTCGGCACCTGCGGTTTTCTGTCCTCGTGCAGGTAAGTTTCGATCGTTTTCCTAGCGAGCTTCACAAGCAACTTTCCTTCCTCGAGCGTGAGCACGGGATTTATCCCACCATCTGGTTATATCGTGAGGCCATTTCAAGTATAGTCTTCCAATGTGTGCCATGCCAATATATTTTACCACAATTCCCACATCGCCAGAACTCCCGTTGCGCTTTGAGTACGGTTGTTGGGACAATATCTTTGACATCGTCCTTGTTCGTAAGCTTGAGCGAACCGTTGCACATCGGGCATCTGGAGTTTTCGGGCTCGATCTTGATCTTCCACCCACAGCGTTTCGAGACCTCGACTAGCTGCCCAACGACATCGTCGCTCTCGACGTAGGCGCTCCGGATGCCTGCACGCTTGGCGCGACGGTACAGGGCCAAGTCGCACGTCAGCAGCACTCTTCGCTTGAGATTGGCTAGCTCAAGCAAGACATCGTCCTGCTCGCTCGCGGGCACCTTGAGATCACCTATGTAAGTGACATCGTGGCCAGCCAGCCTAAGCCAGCGCGCAAGCTTGCCGAGCATACCATCCGCGACGAATCTCATTAAACCGTGCTATTCTTTGCAGCGCTCCAAAAAAAGTAGTTGTTGCTTGCTGTGGCATTTTCAACCTTAAAAGGTCAAAAGGACATTAAGGGTGGTAGTAAAATGCGCCAGCGTATCGAGGTGACCTGTCCCATCTGCGGTAAGCCTTTCAGCGTGGAGCTCGAGATAAGCACTTACGTCACAGCTGAGGCGGCGCCCCCAACGAAAAAGCGCGGGGTAGCGCTGGTGTTACGAAGCCAAGAGGCCAAGGTCGATTTCGTACTTCGCGCGATGCGGGCGCTGGCTAGCAAGGAGCCAAGTGGGATGATAGAGGTCGATGAGATCGTCGACTTAGCCGGGAAAGTAGGGCTCACACGCGAGGAGGTCGATGGGGTTTTAGCTGGGGAGAAAGAGGCTGGCCATATCTACGAGCCGAAGCCGGGCATGATCTGCTTTACCATCCCGCCCGAGCGAGCGAAAGGTTAGTCCTCTTCTTCGAAAATTTGTTTCTCTTCGAGGCCCTCATCGAGTACGCGTTTAAGCTGCTTTCGTTCGAGCTCAAGGTCCTTCTCTCTGCCTTTTCGTTCCTTCGCGCGGCGCTTGAAGCGTCGCAAACAAAACACCCATTTTAAGTTTTGCACATCAGCTTAATAGCCATTTGGTGTTTGTGTGTGGCACTTGGGGATGAACAACGAGTGCGCTGGGGCGGCAATGGGGATCACTTTTTAGAAATAACGGTTTTGCTAGCGACTCCCTTCATCTTAAGCAATTTCCTCGCTAGTTCCTTAATCGCTTTAGCTGCAGGCGATTTTGAGTCGAGTTCAAGCAAGGGTTTTCCCTGTTTGAGTGCCTGCCTCACTTTTTCGTCTTCGGGTATTTCCGCCAGCACGGGTACGTTCTTGATTTCATTACGCGTCAGCTCGAACTCCTCTCGGCGGACGCGGTTGAGTACAATCCCTATCGGTGCCAAGCCCAAGAATTCAGCAATGAGGCGGGTCTTCATGGCGTCCGATATCGAGGTCATTTCAGGCGTCGCGACCAATAGGACCTCCTGCCCGGCGCGCATGGCGGAAACGGTTTCCCGACTCAGGCCGCTCGGGACATCGATTAGTACGAAGTCGGTCTTTTTGGGTACTTGGCGCATTAGCTCGGGCAGGCGCTCTGGGCGGGCCTTCCTGATCTGCTCGAGTGCCACTGCGGCTGGAACAATCTTGACCCGTTTCGGTCCCAGATGCATCACGTCGATGAACATAGCATCGCCCGCCAAGGCGTCGTTCAGGGTGTAGACGGACTTCTCGAGCTTGAAGAGAAGGGCGAGGTCGGGTGTAGTCAAACTACCGTCGATGATTACGGTTTCCTTACCTAAACTTGCGAGGGCGATGCCAAGGCTTGCGACGATTGTGGTTCGCCCTACTCCTCCCTTGCCTGAGGCGACAGCGATGCGGCGCATGTTGATCACAAAAACCCGAGGTTGTCAATCTAAATACTATTGTGGTAAAATCCTTTTCCAGCTAATAAATAACTGCCTACTAAAGGAGGAGGGGAGAAGATGGTTGAACGATATGATGTAGTTATAGCTGGAGGTGGTCCAGCTGGGTTGGCTGCGGCAAGGACGGCAGCAGCCGAAGGGGGCAAAGTGCTGCTGTTAGAGCTGCAGGCCCAGATAGGTGGACAGACGCAGTCCGCTACTTGGGTGCCCACGAATGTGATAACGCCCCCGCTTAAAGAATCGATCGTCGCGAACACGAAGGAAGTAAGGCTTCACTCACCCCACAAGGAGCTCTCTGCGAGCGGTGATTTCGGTACAATTATCGACCGGCGTCTGTTTGACAAGCTCTTGGCTGCGGAAGCCATAGCGAGCGGCGCAGAGCTCTGGGTGAGCTGCCCCGTCAAGGAACTCTTGTTGAGTGGGGACGCCGTGCGGGGAGCCTACGTTGAGGCTGGGGGTTGGGCCGAGCGGATTGAGAGCGAACTGGTAATAGACGCCACGGGGGCTAGGGGCGAGTGGTCGAGCTTGCTGCTCAGGAAGGTGCTGAAGCGGGATTGGAAGCGTGAGCTCCTCGCGCTGAGCAACGAGTATCTGATGGCAAATGTGACAAACGATCAAAGTGTGGATCTGTTCTTTACATCATACTTTGCTCCACTCGGACACGCTTGGGTATACCCTTTCGGCAAACGCTTCGCGATGGCAGGGGTCCAAGGTGTACGTATTCACCCAGATGCCGCCCTCGATGAGTTCATAGGGAGACGTGGTGTGCCCAGACTCGAGCGAGCGGTACCGGTGGCGGCATTCCGTGGTCAGCTCCCCCTTGAGGGACCGTTGAGTCAGACATGCGCTAACGGGATAATCGCAGCAGGAGGTGCAGCTGGTCAAATCTATGTGCTATCAGGACAAGGGCTTCGTTATGCGCTTCGCTGCGGTGAGATCGCTGGCAAGGTAGCGATCGACGCGATTACCGAGGGCAATGTTTCGGCTGGGGTATTGGCAGATTACGAACGGCAATGGCGAGCAGAGTTTGATGCCGAGCTAAGGGCCGGGCAGCTCCTGCACTCCTCGCTGAGCGTCTCACATGACCAGCGGATGGACGCGTTGTTGAGCGCGCTAGAGGGCAAGCCCAAGCTCCAACGAGCCTTCATCGACGTGTTCACCGGTTTTAGGCTTGAAGGCTCGCTCAAGGTGCTGCTGAAGGACGAGGAAATTTCCCGAGTTTTTGGACGAGAAACGGTTGAGAAAACGCTTGCCCTGAAGTAGCATAACTCGAGGTCTTCTTGATGCGCTGTCCCTCATGCAGTAGCTCTGCTGTGCTATATGACCAGCTCAGAGGGGAGCAGATATGCACGCGCTGTGGCCTCGTGATCATGGAGCGCTCGCTCGAACTCGCGCCTGAGTGGCGCAGGAAGCCGGGGGTGGAACTGGAGCGCGCAGACGTGACGGCGGGCATCGATGTGACGCAACACGATTTTGGGTTGGGAAGCAAGTTCGGTGTC
>JAUWBP010000105.1 GCA_030601665.1 Hadesarchaea archaeon
TCACTGAGTTCAAGTTTTGAGATGAGCTTCGCCACTTTTTCAGCATTACTGGTCGCAACGTAGAAGTACTGCTCGAAAGTTGGATCAATAGCTACTACGGTTTCGGTCCCGCTCTTCAGGAACAACCTTATACAGGGCTGCGCTTCTTCTTCGGCATAATCGACATCAAGCAGTAAGCCCTTCATATACACCGTAAAGACAATCGCTCGCTTTTCAGATAAAAGCTAGGGTAACCGCCCACTACACCCACACCTATTTCTCGCCGCCTTGGGCTAGCTCTGTGATCAGCAGTCTTTCTCTAGAAATCTTCTTCGTGAATAGTAAAAACCCTTTGCACGCAGCCGGGACGTCGTCCGATAATTCGTGATAAAAAATTGGCAGGGTATAACGCGACGCTTTTTCGATGTTAGAGTGGTAACCAATGCATATGCTCACGGCTAACCGAAGCGGAGGAGTATCTCAAAATAGTCCTGTGGTGCGGGGGAGGGGATTTCAGCCCCCTTTTACTGGTAAAATTGTAGTATTTTGTGTTTGAGCCCGGATTTGTACCCTCCGAGAGATTTATGGAGAAGAAAATCATAGAATATTTCGACAAATGGTGAGGAGGTGAGATGAATGGCTAGATACTTAGCGTTGTGGCGACAGAATCCGGTAGCACCGTGGCCTGCAGACCCCACCGAGAACTTGAAACTGTTTGAGAGAATGTTGGCGGGCATGGATGGTCTCGTGAAGAAGGGCGAGATTGAGGAGTTTGGCTGGTTCCCAGACGCAAACTCAGGATATGTAATCAGTAAAGGGGAATCCGCAGATGTCTTCAGAAGGGCGAACATATTCCAGCCCTACATTCTCAGCGAAGTACACGAGATAATACCATATGAGAAGGGCAAGGAAATCTATATAGCAGTTGCAAAGGCTAAAATCGAAGCAGCGAAGAAATAGTTGCTCAGATTTTCGGGAGCCTTTATCTGATAACCCTCAACCGGAACTGGAAAGTCGGGAAGGGTTAGCGGTTAGTGGTACCACTACTGGAATTTACCATGGCCATTAAAAACCGCCCTGAAAAAATGCGCCAGCCATTTTTGACCTATGGTGCGGGAGGGGGATTTGAGCCCCTGAACCGAGACATCAATAAGCTTGTACTTCTTGTCTTAAAACAAAAAATAGTGGGGTATAACACGACGCTTTTTCGATGTTAGAGTGGTAATTAATAAAGCTCAACTTCCACGCTTGCCCCTTCCCCAAAACCCTCCAAATCCTCGGGCACGACCACAAACCCATCGGCGCGGGTCATCGAACTCAGGATGCCCGAACCGGTGACGCGTATGGGCTCGGCTATCAGCCCGCCGCGTCGGCTTCGCAGCCCTACCCGAACGATGTCCGCTCGCCCCAGCGTAGAACTGATTTTTCTAGCGAGCCTAGCACGAACCCGCGGGTAGCCCCGATCCGCCGGCAGACCCTGCATCGCTCGGAGGGCTGGCCTGACCAGCATGTCAAACGCCACCAGCGAAGCCACAGGAAAACCTGCCAGAGCGAAAACCGGCTTCCCCCCAACCACGCCGAACGCCGTCGGACCCCCGGGGCGAATGGCGATGCCGTGGAGGAAAAGCTCACCCATCTCCTGAATCACATCGGGCACGAAATCCCGCTCACCCACCGAACTCCCCGCGGAAACGAGCACCGCGTCGTGCTTCGCAGCCTCCCTCAGTGTCCGGCGCAAGAGCTTTGGCTTGTCGGGAACTATTCCGAGGCGCCGAGGTATACCGCCGCAACGGGCTACCGCCGCGGCGAGGGAGTAGCTATTTGTGTCGGCTATTTTTGCTTGACCTAGACGGGCGCCGGGCTTCCTGAGCTCGCTGCCCGTAGCAAGGATCGCCACCCTCGGCCTGCGCGCCACTTGCACGCGGAGGTTCCCCGTTGACGCGAGCATGCCGATGTCTTGAGGACGAAGCAATTGCCCGCGCTTCAAAACGATCTCGCCCGCGCGAACATCCTCCCCCCGCGCCGAAACATTCTTGCTCGGGGTGAGCGGCACGTGCACATCAAGCTGCTTGCCCTTCGCACTCACATGCTCCACCATGACCGCGGCGTTTGCACCGGCTGGCATCGGGGCCCCCGTCATTATCTTTGCAGCCTCGCCCCTCCGCACGCGAAGCCTCGTGGGTGCCCCAATGGGTATCGAACCGATGACGCGCAACCTCCGCGGCTTGGTCCCGGTGGCCCCGAAGGTGTCGGCAGCGCGAACTGCATAGCCGTCGACGGCCGAGCGATCGAACGGTGGAACATCGGTTTTTGAAACAACATCCTCGGCCAGCACGTGCCCCAACGCTCGTTCAAATGATACGGTCTCAGAACTCAGACGTTTCACTCGCGAGAGCACGAGCTTCAAGGCATCCTCGAGCTTGGTGTAACGGGCGAAGCCACGCATTCGAACTCGCATCTCACTCACGCGCGTGCTTGATGACGTGCCCGAGCTCGGGTAGGATGAGCCCCATCGCGACCTCTGCTGCGTTCGGTGCCCCGGGTAAGCAAAAGACGGGCTTCCGCTCGATGATGCCCGCGGTAGCTAAGGTCAGGAGCGCCGCCGTTCCGACCATTTCGTAACCCTTGCGCCGCAGAATCTCGCCGAACCCGGGTAACTCCTTCCCGAAGAGTGGGCTCAACGTTTCGATCGTGACATCACGCCTCGCTAGGCCAGTACCACCTGCTGTTATCACAGCGTCGATTTTTCTGTCCGCGATGAACCCTCGCACCGCTTTTTTAATC
>JAUWBP010000088.1 GCA_030601665.1 Hadesarchaea archaeon
GACTCCTCCATGGGTCCACCAATTTGGCGGTCTCAAGGTCCGAGGAAAGAGCGAAGCGGCCGCGCGTATAATCCTTGAAGATGCGAAAGAACTGGAGCGGGCCGGCGTCTTCAGCCTCGTGCTCGAGTGCATTCCATGGCAGCTGGCAAAGCTCATCACCGAGAGCGTCGAGGTGCCGACGATCGGCATTGGTGCAGGGCCCTATTGCGATGGGCAGGTGTTGGTTTTGCATGACCTGCTGGGGCTCTCTGGACAGCGCGTGCCGAAGTTCGTTAAGCAATACGTGAAGCTCGAGAGCACGATGGCAAGCGCACTCACCAGTTTCAAGCGAGAGGTCAAAGCGGGCAAGTTCCCCACGCTCGAACATAGCTACGAAATGCCCGCAGAAGAACTCAGACGGCTTGTTAAAAAATCAAAGCGGCGCCGATGAAGTATTTCTGAGTTTAACCCCGTGAAAATGATGGCAGTGAAGTTACCGAAAGCGACGGTCATAAAGCTCTTTAAGAAAGCAGGCGCGGCCCGTGTATCGGGCGATGTCGCAGAGGCGGTCAACAAGATCGTGGTCGAGATAGCGAAGGGTGCGCTCAAGTCCGCGAAAGCAGCTGGACGCAAGACTGTTTCGGCAGATGACTTGCGGCTGGTTGTTGTCGTGAGTTAAGGCCATTGCCGCTTTTTAATTTTTAGGGTACGAAAAGTAGCACCTTAAAAAGAGCGTTTCTAGCCCTATTAGTGCCCATATATCTACGTTTAAATACATCAAAAATTCAAACTAAACCATGAATTGGAGGTGTATAAATGGCATATATCGTAAAGTCCGCTGTAAGAGGTTTGATTAAAGGAATGAGAGTAAGCGGAGATTTCTTCAAGGAATTGGACGCATTGATACAGCGAAGGTGCAAAAGAGCTAAAGAGAGAGCAAAAGGGAATGGTAGGAAGACTCTAAGAGGAATTGATGTCTAACCCCTTTCTGATTTTTTACTTTTTCCTCTTTTTTACTTTTTTAACCTTTTACTCGCTCAACTTTCCTTCGACCTAACGCCTGAATGTACTCGATCTCTACACCCTCGCGAACTTCACCGCGGAGGGTCATGGGGATAGGAAGCTCAAATGTCTCATAGGTCTTCAAATCCATGAGCTGGGCGTTGTTCGCTATGATCGCGAGCACTTGGGCGCCGCCCCGCTCGATCATTGGCACCTCTACCTTGGCACTGGTGGGGCGAACGATGCTCCGTTTTTGAGAGTCAAAAATGCCTATCGCGTCGACCTTTGCCTTCGCGTGCCCATGCTTTCCGGGTGCTGAGGTGGAGAAACCCACGATGCGGCAGGGCTCGTCGTCGATGACTACAAAGCGCCCCTCCTTGAGCTTGCCTATCTCAGTCATCCCCCTCGCCACTAAAACACCTCTTGAGTGTTTTTTGAGTGTGTGCTTAAAAATCTGCGCCCTTAAGGTTAAATCCTCGGAGGGAAAACTTGAGCTGGTGAAAACTTGCGGATAGGGATTGTCGCCCGCCTAGAAATCCCGGAGGCCTTGAAAATCGCGCGAAAAGTGTTGAAGCTCTTGGCCAAGGAGGAGATCCTGCTCGAGCGGGGGCTCGCCAAAAAGCTTCGCAAACGCGGAGTGGAGGCGCGGATGCTCCGAAGGGCGGATGCCATCGTCACGATAGGCGGTGACGGAACGGTTTTATTCGCTCAGCAACAAGCACCTGAAACTCCGATACTCGGTATAAATCTCGGGGAAAGGGGCTTTCTTGCAGACGTCAAGCCAAACGAAGCTGAGCGCGCGCTCCGAATGCTGGCCACGGGGGAGCTTCCAATCGTCGAGCGAGAAAGGTTAGTTGGGGAAGCAGCAGGTAAACGATTGCCCGACGCACTGAACGATGCGGTGGTGTGCTCTGCCCAAGCTGGGAGGACCCTCACGTTGAAGGTATCCGTCGACGGCAAGGTAGCCTTGGATGTACGAGGGGATGGCGTCATCGTGGCGACTCCTACTGGAAGCACTGCCTACGCCCTAGCCGCTGGCGGCCCTGTGATTGACCCGCGCCTCAAGGTTTTTGTGGTGGCGCCCATATGCCCATCGCATCCCAAAACTAACCCGTTTGTGGTGCCCATCAACAGCCGTATCGAGATAGAACTTACCAGACCAGAACGCAAGGCATTCGTAATCGTGGATGGCCAAGTTGCGGCCAAACTCGAGCCTAGGGAAAAAACCACATTATATCGCTCTAAAAAGCCAGCACGTTTCTTCAAGTGGGGTGAGTTCTACCGCAATGTCAGGGAGAAGCTGTAGGTGCCAAGGAAGGTCTATGTTTTGGATACCTCCGCCGTGATTGCGGGGTTCGTACCTGGGCTGGCCAAAGCTGAACAGGTCACTGTGCAAGAGGTGCTAGAGGAGGCCCGCGACCTGTGCTCGAAGCTCGAACTCGAGACGGCAGTGGTTGCGGGGAAGGTAAAGGTTGTCAGCCCTTCGAGGGAGGCCCTAGACGAAATCAGGAAGGAGGTCACCCAAACCGGAGACGTAGTTTCCGCCGTGGATGTCAAGCTGCTCGCGCTTGCGCTGGACCTCAAGCGGGCTGGCGATGAACCGGAGCTCATGACCGATGATTACGCCATCCAAAATCTGGCGAGTTTGTTCGGCCTCCCTTACCAGCGCATCGCCATGGCGGGGATAAAGGAGGTGCTGCGGTGGGAGATGGTGTGCCCCGCATGCGACCGCAGGTATCCGCCGCCGGCTCCCCGATGTGAGGTGTGCGGCTCGAGGTTGGTCCGGAGACCCAGACGATGAGGTTTTTAAACGACGCGTTGATATACCGTAGCAAGGTGAAAGTTTGAGGGAAATTCCGATAATCGGAATCTCGCCAATCGGTGGGGGAAAGGAAAGGGAAGCGCTCAACATCCTGCGGAAAAACGCCAAGAGCGTCGTGGTCACCGTGAAGAAATTTGAGGATCTGATTATCGCGCTTTTCTCCGAACGCGACATGAAAAAAGCACAGGCTCTGGGTAAGCAAGTTACCGAGCTCGAGACGAAAGCCGATGAGGGGAGGCGAAAGTTCACGTCCGATCTCGGCAAGGGGGCATTTTTGCCCACGTTTAGGGGAGATTTAGCGAGGTTGGCAGAACAACTCGACAACGTAGCTGACACAGCCGAAGGTGTAACGCGTGCTATCCTGTTAAGGGAAAAACTGCTCGACGCTCTTTCGAAGGCAGAAAAGAAACAAAAGAAGGTGAAAGTTATCCGAGAGGGTATGGTCAAAATGGCTAAACTTGCTACGCAGACGACCGAAGCTCTGCGAGGTGCAATCGATTTGTTGGTGACGAACATCGACGCCACGGAGACAAAACTCAACGAAGTTGAGGAATTGGAGCACGAGTCCGATCTCGTGGAGCAAAGTCTCTTAGGGGATCTGTACGAATATGAAAAAGTGCTGGATCCGGTGAGTATATTTCAATTAAGCTTTCTCATTCGGGGGATCGGCGATATTTCAGACCGCGCTGAGGATGTAGGCGATGTTTTGTCGATTATCAGCTACACTTTTAGAGCATAGCTTTCCCTTCCCGCGCGCTTCTTGAGGTGGCTAAGCACCTCGAATAAAATAATGAGCCCCCATATCAGCCCAACGGCCAAGTAGGGGTCGACCTGCCACCCAACCAGCAGACCTGCAAACACGATGAGGATGTAGATGGCTTGCCATGTTTCCATTTTCATAACCCCAAGAACATCCATCCGA
>JAUWBP010000098.1 GCA_030601665.1 Hadesarchaea archaeon
GACATCTCCCAAATTGGAAAGATCTCCGGAGGCAATTTTTATTCAGCTCTTCTTGGTAAGGAAAGCAAGATCTTGAGGGACCATTCCATCGTTGATCCGTGCGTCGTCTTCGGTGAATCGGAGACCTATGATCATCCTTGGGTATTTGAAAAGAACTCCGTCAATGAGCTTCTGGCAATGAAACAGGTTCGGGAAAACAGAACCCCCTGCGCTTTCACCGCCATCTCCCTGAACTTGCCTGCGGGCGGGGAAATCACCCTGTACTCGCTGGTCGGCAATGTCCTCGATGAGAAAAAATTGCACGCCCTCTTAAAATCCCTTGGGACAAGAGATTTCCTCCGCCGCAAACGCGAGGAGAACAGGGAGATCATCGAAAGGATAAAAAACCACGCCTTCACAGTATCAAGCTCCCCGGAGTTCGACCAGTACTGCCAGCAGACATTCCTCGACAACGTGCTAAGGGGTGGTATGCCCCTAGTGTTCAGTGCGGCTAGGGGAAAAAGTGTTTTTTACCTCTACTCCCGAGCGCACGGAGACTTGGAGAGGGACTACCACTACTTTATTCTGGAGCCCACATATCTCTCCCAAGGAAATAGCCTTTACCGCGACCCCCTCCAGAACCGCCGAACCGATGTCTGGTTTTTCCCAGAAGTGGAGAACTTTAACCTAGTCCTCTTCCTCAACTTGCTCCAAACCGACGGCTATAACCCCCAGCTGGTAACGGGGCTAACTTATACTGCCGATGATATCAAGGGGGTCAAAAAATGGCTGGGGAGTGTCGTCAGTGACAAAAGGCTATTCCGAGAGCTCTTGGAAATAGTCAGCCGCCCCTTTACTCCCGGCGAGTTCATTATGAAATTGGAGGAAGGAAAGGCCCAGGACCAACGGGAATATGAAAGAATCTTGGGGAAACTTTTGCTCTTCTGCCGACGAAATGATGTGGGTGATCTGAACGAAGGGTTCTGGGTGGACCACTGGACCTACAACCTCGACCTAATCGACAATTTTCTAGCGATATATCCGGAAAGGCTCAAAGAGATCCTAATCGACCGCAAACCCTACACATTCTATGATGACCCTGATATCGTCCTGCCTAGGGACAAAAAGTATGCCCTAGTGGATGGGCAGGCCCGACAATATAATGCAGTATTTCGTGACCCCGAAAAACTTAAGAAAATAAAAAGTCGCCGGGAATATCCTACCCGAGTGCGGACCAAGTACGGCCGCGGCCACTTTTACCAAACAAACCTCATGGTGAAGCTTCTCTCCATTGCGGCCAACAGGATTGCCAATCTAGACCCGCAAGGAATCGGGGTAGAAATGGAGGCAGATAAACCGGGATGGTGCGATTCCGTAAACGGGCTGCCCGGGCTTCTGGGGTCATCTATCTGCGAAACTCTAGAATTGGGGAGGCTCTGCCGGTTTCTCCGAGAAAGCTTGGATAAGCTCAGGCTGGAAGACAAAGCTTCGATTCTTCTCTACGAAGAATTGTATGAGTTCATGGCTGGTTTAATTCGAGTGATGGAGAGAAGGTTGAACTCCAAAAGTAAAGAAAAGACCCTGGCCTACTGGGAGGAGAGCAACCGGCTGAAAGAGCGTTACCGAGAAAAGACAAAAATGGGAATCAGTGGCCGCGAAAGAAAAATGACCGTCGCTGAAGTGAAACTTTTCCTAAACACGTGTCTAGAACTCCTCAACGAAATCTTGAAACCTGAAAACAAGGACAAAGTCTTCAATAAAAACGGCGTTTGTTACACCTATTTCATCAACGATGTCAAAGAATACGAGCCGATTTGGAAAGACAGAAAGAAAAAGGTGCCGATGCTCAGCCGCTCCGGATATCCTCTGATTAAAGCGAAAAAGTTTCTCCAGAAACCTGTTGCCCTCTTCTTAGAAAGCCCGGTTCATCTGTTGAGGACTCACAAGGAATGGAACAAGCGAATTTACGACAGCGTCAAAAGAAGCCAGCTCTACGATCGGGAGCTCGGGATGTACAAATGCTGTGAATCGCTGGAAAAAGAATCATTTGAGATCGGGAGGATTCGTGCTTACGCTCGGGGATGGCTCGAGAACGAGTCCATCTACCTTCACATGGAGTACAAATGGCTTCTGGAGATGTTGCGGAGCGGACTTCACCGGGAATTCTATCGTGACATCAAAACTGCCCTAATCCCGTTTATCAATCCGGAAATGTATGGGAGAAGCATCCTGGAAGGGGGATCCTTCGTCGTTAGCAGCGCCTTTCCGGACAAGAAACTCCACGGGCGGATGTTCCAGCCCCGCCTGAGCGGCGTTACCTGTGAGATGCTCCATATCTGGACTATTATGGTTGCGGGTGAAACCCCGTTCTTCTTGGATGAGAAAGGAAAACTCGCGATGAAACTTAAACCTATTCTCCCAAACTGGATTTTTACCAAGAAAAAAAGAACTTGCCGTTATTATGACAGGGGAGGAAAGTCGAGGGAAGTGGTAATCCCAAAAAATGCTTTTGCATTCAAATTTATCGGCAAAACCCTAGTAGTCTACCACAACCAAAAACGAAAAAACACATTCGGCAAAGGTGGAGCGAAAGTCATCTCTTACCGGCTGAAGTACAATGATGGGAAAAAGAAAACTGTGTCCGGAAATACCCTCGGGACTTCCTTAGCGCGGGATGTTCGTGAAGGCCGAGTGGAACGAATCGATGCGGTTCTCTCTTAAGATGTATTGAAAGCCAACAATTTTTTGAGGAGTAAGCGTGCCATCGCATCATACCCCGGGTGTGCACAATCCTCTATGTGCTTGATGAATTTCGAAACTGCACGCGCGTCGGGCCCGAGCGCGACCGAGGGATATCGGATGCTTACCAAAATCAGTCCCTCTGCTAGCACTGGCCGCATCGCATGCTTCGCCTGTCCCTCAAGCATCCGTTTGAACTCGTCCAAGCTGAACTTGCCCGTCCCCACGGCAAGCAGCGCCCCCACCATACGCCTCACTTGCTGCCAGAGGAAGGCACGGGCGATGAAATCGAAGCCAAGGATTTTTTGTCCGCGAACGCTCG
>JAUWBP010000100.1 GCA_030601665.1 Hadesarchaea archaeon
GGGCTATATCACCCTCATCACTCAAGGCAAGTTCAAGGAAGCTTTAGAATTGGTTAGAAGGGATATCCCATTTCCCTCGGTTTGTGGTAGAGTTTGCTTGCACCCCTGTGAATCCGAGTGCGAGCGTGGCGAGGTCGATGAGCCCGTAGCGATCATGGCCCTAAAGCATTTCGTTTCAAGCAAATGGCTCAAGGAAGGTATGGAAAAACCTGAACCCGCACCCAAAATCCATGAAGAGAAAGTGGCTGTGATCGGTTCTGGTCCCGCAGGTCTAACGGCTGCTTACGAATTGGTCAATAGAGGATATCCTGTTACGGTGTTCGAATCTATGTCAGAGCCTGGCGGGATGCTCAGAGCGGGAATCCCTAGGTATAGGTTACCCAAAGAGGAACTCGATGCCGATATTCGCTTCATCGAGGATTCAGGAGTGGAGATAAAAACCAATACGAGAATAGGTAGGGACCTGAAAATAAATGATCTTTTGCGGGATGGATACAAGGCTATATTTATTGCTACCGGGGCCCATAAGAGCAGAAAACTTGGATTGGAAGGCGAAGAGTTAGAAGGCGTTACCCATGCTCTCGATTTCCTAAAAGACGTGAACCTAGGAAAGAAGGTTGAGATTGGAGATAGAGTTGTGGTGATAGGCGGAGGCAATACGGCTGTCGACGCTTCGAGAGTTGCTCTAAGACTCGGGGCTAAGGAAGTTCAAATCTCATACAGAAGATCAAGACCTGAAATGCCTGCAAATCCAGAGGAGGTTGAACAGGCTGAGCGGGAAGGGGTGAGAATCCAATTTTTGGTGACCCCAAAGCGCGTTTTAGGAAAGGATGGGAGAATCACAGGTATTGAATACGTCCGAATGAGATTAGGAGCTCCGGATGAGACCGGGAGAAGGAGGCCCGTCCCAATCGAGGACTCTGAGTTCGTCATGAAATTCGACACGTTGTTGATAGCTATCGGCGAGCAACCGGATATCATTCAGCTGCCCGGAGATATAGAAGTTACGAAACGGAGCACGATAGCCGTCGATCCAAATACAATGCAAACAGCGGTGCCTTATGTATTCGCCGGTGGGGACGTCGTGTCGGGACCTGCGAACGTAATCGAGGCTATAGCTGCGGGTAAGCAAGCCGCAGCTTCAATCGATTGTTACTTGAGGGGCGAGCCACTCAAGGTGAAAGAAGAAATCAGAAAAGTCGAAGAGGTGCCTAAGGAAGCTGTGATCAAAAAGGCCAGACAAGCTATGCCTCTTTTACCCATCGATCGAATGGTCGGCAACTTCAACCCGGTTGAGCTTGGATTTTCAGAAGAAATGGCGAAAGAGGAAGCCACGAGATGTTTGATGTGTGGCGGATGTTCCGAGTGTCTTGAATGTGAAAAAGTATGTGAGCCCACGGCCATTGTTCATAATCAAAAGGAAAAATTAATTGAAATTGAGGTTGGCACGATTGTAATCGCGACTGGCTTCAAGACTTTCGATCCCCACATGTCGCCACGCTACGGCTATGGGATCTACCCGAACGTTTACACTTCGTTGGAAGTCGAAAGACTGCTCAACGCATCTGGACCGACTAGCGGCGAAGTCGTGTTGCGAAATAGCGGGAAACCGAGCAGCGTGGGCATCATCCACTGCATCGGCTCTAGGGACGAAAACACGAACGTGTACTGCTCGAAGGTGTGCTGCATGTATTCTCTAAAGCTCGCACACATCATCAAGGAACGCACGGGTGCGGAGGTCTACAACTTTTACACCGACATACGGACGCCGGGCAAGGGGTTCGAGGAGTTTTACAACAAAATACTGGAGGAGGGAGTACACTTCATCCGTGGGAAGGTCGGCGAAGTTACCGATCACGCCATAGATTCGACGGAAGAGGGCAAGTTGGTCATCCGGGTTGAGGACACCCTGATGGGCGTGGTGAGGCGCATACCCGTCGACATGGTGGTCCTTGCGGTCGGTCTGGAACCACAAGCGGACGCGGTGGAGTTGGGTAAGTTGTTGAACATCCAGTGTTCTTCCGATGGTTTCTTTATGGAGCGACACCCCAAGCTGGCCCCGGTGGAGACGTTCACGGATGGGATATTCCTGGCGGGGGCGTGCCAGGGACCGAAAGACATCCCCGACACGATCGCTCAGGCGAACGCAGCCGCTGCCCAAGCGCTCGCCCTCATCGACAAAGGGCACGTGGAGCTGGAGCCCAACACCGCCTACGTGGACGAGGATCTTTGCTCCGGATGCAAGGTCTGTATCCCACTGTGCCCATACAGCGCGATATCGTTTGATGAATCCAAACAGAAGGTGGAGATACAGGGGGTGCTGTGTAAGGGTTGCGGCGCGTGCGTATCGGCTTGTCCGAGCGGTGCCCTGGGTCAAAACTTGTTTGAGCTTCCGCAGATCATGGGTGAAATCAAAGGCATCACCCGAGTTCTCCCGGAGGTGAAAACGTGACGAACGCAAAGGATTTCGAACCGAAGATCGTGGCGTTCTTCTGCAGCTGGTGCACGTACATCGCCGCGGACACCGCCGGAGTTGGACGGAAGAAATATCCTCCGAACATCAGGGTGGTCAAATTGATGTGTTCCGGCCAACTGGACCCCCAATACGTGATCGCTGCGCTCGCGAACGGCGCGGACGGGGTGTTGATCGGAGGTTGCCATCCTGGAACTTGTCACTACTCCAAAGGGAATTACAAGGCGCTGCGCATGTACAAGTTGCTCAAGCGCGTACTGGGAGACTTCGGCATCGAGGAAGGGAGGATCAGGCTGGAATGGATTTCCGCCTCGGAGACCAACAAGCTTGTAAAGGTGGTCACGGATTTCGTTGGGCAACTCAAGGAGCTCGGACCCCTGAACTGGCTCGGGAAGCTTTCCTTCTTCGACTCGGAGCTCAAGGAGGCGACGGCATGACCCCGAATCCGAAGACGGAACAGCCAAAAACAAAACCGAAGATCGCGTTGTACTGGTGTGCCTCTTGCGGCGGTTGTGAAG
>JAUWBP010000058.1 GCA_030601665.1 Hadesarchaea archaeon
TGCAAGTTTTGCCCTCAAGCGCGAGGTAGCATAGCCGACCTGAAGATGTTATCGCGCGTCATCTGGCCTCGCTGGGAGTTGAAAAAAGTTCTCGCGAGGTTGGAAGAAAATTCAAATAAATTCGAGCGCGTTTGTATCCAAGCGGTCAACCACCCGAACGTCGTCGATGATCTCTGTGAACTCGTGACGTGCGTGCATAATGCATGCGGACTTCCGATTTCCGTCTCTTGCCAGCCGCTTACCAAACAAGATATCGAGCGCCTCGCTGAAGCCGGGGCAGAGCGGGTGGGCATTGCTCTTGACACAGCGACTCCCGAACTTTTCGAGCGCATCAAAGGCGGCGGCTACACATGGCGGGCACATCTCGAGGCGCTGGAACACGCTCGAGTCATTTTCGGCAACCGGGTTTCGACCCATCTTATCATGGGGTTGGGTGAGAGTGAGCGGGACACGGTGGAGGGGATCCAGCTTTTGCACGATCGAGGCATCACCGTCGCGTTGTTCGCGTTTACCCCCATCGCTGGTACCCCGCTCTCGAGTCACCCTCAGCCGGATGTTGCCAGCTACCGCAGAATCCAACTCGCTAGATTTTTGATCGTTAACAACCTGAGCAGAGCCGAGCGGATGCGTTTCGAAAGTGAGCAGGTTGTGGACTTCGGGATAGAGCAAGATGTCTTACATAAAGCAATCAGGTCGGGAGAGCCATTCCGCACGTCGGGCTGCCTGGGGTGCAATCGTCCGTTCTATAATGAGTCGCCTCGAGGGCCGATATACAACTACCCGCGAAAGCCGACATTAAAGGAAATTACAGTCATTCGAGAACAGTTCGGCAATCAAAAATTTCTATGACTTCCAATCCATCGACCATTCGCAAGTAAATTTGTAGTGCCACACCTCAACTTTTAAGTTTTGGCACGTGAGTTTAGCTGGCGAGGTGAACATGGTGAAAGCAGGCAATTATGACGCGCCCGATGGTCTTTACTACAGCCGTGAGCACGAGTGGGTCAAGCTCGAGGGAAAGCTAGCCCGCGTGGGGATCACCGATTATGCACAGAACAAGCTCGGAGATGTCGTCTACGTTGAGTTGCCAGAGGTCGGCAAGCAAGTCAAGCAAGTAACTGAGCAAAAAACCAAAGAGATGGAGCTTGGGGCAGTTGAGTCGATCAAAGCTGTTTCAGCCGTTTATAGCCCGCTGAGCGGCGCAATTAAAGAGACAAACGCGGCGCTTCAGGAGCGCCCAGAGCTCATCAACACGAGCCCCTATAACGAGGGCTGGATCTGCGTGCTTGATGCCAGTGCTCTCGAGACCGAACTCAAGCAACTGATAGACGCCAAGGCGTACGCGGAATATCTAAAGAAACTCTAATGAGCTGGTGCGGATGGGCTACCCATACATCCCGAATACGCGGGAGATTCGAGAGCAGATGCTGCGCGAGATCGGCGCCGCAAACATCAACGAGCTCTTTGCCGACATCCCCTCCCAAATCCGTCTCAAGCGCAAGCTGAAGCTCCCCCCCGCGATGTCTGAGCTCGAGGTCAAACGCCACGTGCAAGCGATACTCGCGAAAAACACACCATTCACCCAAATGCTCTCTTTTCTCGGGGGAGGTGTCTGGCCCCACCACGTACCTGCACACATCCGCTCGCTCGTGCAGCGTTCTGAGTTTCTCACCTCATACACTCCCTATCAACCCGAGACAAGCCAAGGTATGCTCCAAGCGCTGTTCGAGTACCAAAGCATGATCGCCGAGCTCGTTGGACTAGATGTCGCGAACTCCTCTATGTATGATTGGGCCACGTCGCTAGGCGAAGCGGCGCTCATGTGCGCCCGGGTGACGAGGAGGCAAAAATTCATCGTCCCTAAACTCATCGCCAAGGATCGCCTCTCCGTGCTCCGAAACTATGCATCGGGTCCGGGCTTGGAGGTGGTCGAGGTCGGATACAATCACCGCACGGGACAGCTCGACCTCAAGCAGCTTCGCGCAGAACTCGGTGGGGATGTCGCAGGAGTTTACATCGAGAACCCCAGCTACCTTGGTTTCCTAGAGACTCAGGGTGACGAGATAGCGGCAGCAGCGCATAAAACTGGGGCACTTTTTGTAGTTGGGGTTAATCCCATTTCGCTCGGCTTGTTCAAGGGCCCCGGCGAATACGGTGCCGACATCGTCGTGGGTGAGGGACAGCCTCTCGGCAATCCAGTCAGCTTTGGGGGCCCATCGCTAGGGATCTTCGCGTGCCGCGACGAATCAAAGCTCTTGCGACAACTACCGGGCAGGCTGATAGGTGCGACGACAACACTTGACGGAAAGGCGCGTGGCTACTGCATGGTCCTACAGACGCGTGAACAGCACATCCGCCGCGAGCGAGCAACTTCGAGCATTTGTACAAACGAGGCGCTCTGCGCGGTTTCAGCCGCGATTTATCTTGCTTCGCTCGGCCCACGAGGATTGCACGATCTCGCTGAACTTTGCGCCAGCAACGCAAGCTATGCGATGAAAAAACTCAACATGATCAAAGGCTTGAGGGCACCTATCTTCGACGCTCCTCACTTTAACGAGTTCACGCTGACCTGCGATGACACACATGTATCAATACAAAAACTCAACGCCGGGCTGCTGAAGCGCGGCATCCAAGGTGGCAAATCCCTCCGCGCGGAGTTCCCAGAGCTGGGGGAGACGGCTTTGCTCTGCACGACTGAGTTGCACTCGCGCGAGGACATCGACCGCTTGGCAAGTGCACTGAATGAGCTCTTGGGGGGGAAAGGATGAGCTATCAGCAAGCGAGATGGGTCGAACCGCTGATTTTCGAGCTCAGCAAGCCGGGGCGCGTTGGGTGGACACTGCCCGAGAAACCACGCGAGCGTATAAACGTGCCAAAGGAGCTCCTGCGTGAAAAGCTGGAGCTGCCTGAGCTCTCGGAGCCGGAGGTAGTTCGGCACTACACCCGCCTCTCGCAGATGAACTACGGCGTTGACTCTGGCTTCTACCCGCTCGGCTCCTGCACCATGAAGTACAACCCGAAGGTCTGCGAGGAGCTTGCTGCACTCGAAGCCGCGAACTACATTCATCCTCATCAAGCCGAGGAGACGGTGCAGGGGGCGCTCGAGTTAATGTACATGCTGGAGCGTTGCCTCACAGAAATCGCGGGCGTCGCGCGCGTTTCCTTGCAGACCTCTGCTGGTGCCCACGGCGAGTTTGTCGCGATGTTGATCACGCGTGCTTATCACAAATCTAAACGCGACGACAAACGGAATCAGGTCATAGTGCCTGACTCTGCTCACGGCACGAATCCAGCGAGCGCGGCGATGGCCGGATATGATGTTGTAACCGTGCCGTCGAATGCTCGTGGGCGCGTCGACCTTGATGCTCTGAAAGCAACAGTTTCCGAACGCACTGCAGCTTTGATGCTGACGAACCCGAACACGTTGGGCCTGTTCGAGGATCAAATTATCGAGATTGCTAAGGTGGTTCATGATGCTGGAGGCTTGCTTTTCTACGATGGCGCGAACTTGAACGGTATCTTGGGGAGGACACGCCCGGGTGACATGGGCTTCGACATCGTTCACTTCAATCTGCACAAGACCTTTGCAACCCCTCACGGCGGGGGCGGCCCGGGGGCTGGACCCATCGGAGTGCAGAAGGAACTTGAGAAGTTCCTCCCCGTGCCGCTGGTAGAGTACGATAAAAAGAAGGGCCGCTATTATTTCGACTACGACCGCCCACACTCGATAGGCAAAATCAAGGGGTTCTACGGAAACTTCGGCGTGCTTGTGAAAGCATATGTTTACCTCCTGCTTATGGGTGGCGAAGGATTGAGTGAGGTGACCGAGGCAGCTGTGCTAAACGCTAACTATATCATGCGTAAATTGCTCGGGGTCGATGGCTATGAGCTGAAGTTCAATCCAAGCGACCCTTGTAAGCATGAGGTTGTCTTTAGTGCTGAACCACTGAAGCGCATGACGGGCATCGGGGCACACTTCGTCGCCAAGCGATTGCTCGACTTCGGCATGCATGCACCTACCTATTATTTCCCACCTATCGTCCCCGAGGCGCTGATGATCGAGCCGACCGAGAGCGAGTCTAAAGAAGAGCTTGATCGATTCGTGGAGGCTTTGAGGACGATAGCCGAGGAGGCGAAGTCAGACCCCGACAAGGTATGCTCAGCCCCCACTGCAACCGCGATAGGCAGGCTGGACGAGGTAAAGGCTTCGCGCCAACCTATTTTGAGCTGGCGCGCGTATCGTAAATCGGCGAAGGGATGAAGAAGCTCGGTCTCATCGTCAACCCGATCGCAGGTATGGGCGGACGAGTCGGATTAAAGGGCACGGATGGCGCGGACACAGTTGCGAAAGCTCTGGAACTCGGCGCCGAACCGGTTTCTCCAGCTAGAGCAGTAGAAACGCTGCAGGGTTTAAAGCGCGTTGGGGTGGAGTTCGAACTCATAACTTATCCAGCCGAGATGGGAGCAACAGAGGCTAGCGAAGCGGGTCTGAAAGCTCGGGTGATTGGGCACATAACCTCAGGCAAAACTACCGCGGGGGACACCAAGCGCGCTGCTGGGGAAATGTTAGGGCAGGGCGTCGACCTCATCCTCATTGCAGGCGGCGATGGTACGATGAGTGATGTGATTGAAGCGATAGGAACTCAAGTACCGATCTTGGGTATCCCGACTGGCGTGAAGATGCACAGCGCCACTTTCGCTAACACACCTCAAACGGCAGGTGAAGTTGCGACACGTTTCTTGAGCGAGGGACTGCCGCTGCGAGAGGCAGAGGTCATGGACATCAATGAAGAAGCTTACCGTGAGAACCGTCTTGTGGCGAAGCTCAAGGGCTACGCGCAGGTACCATACGAACCGGTCATGATGCAGGCGACCAAGGAGGGAAGCACCGGTTACGAGCTCGCTGATCAAAAAGCAATTGCGCGCTGGGTGATTGAGCTGATGGAACGCGAGCGTGTATATGCACTTGGTCCAGGCACGACCACGCGAGCGGTTGCAGAGGAACTCGGCATCTATGACTCTACCTTGCTTGGTGTAGATTTAATTGAAAATTACAAATTGCTAGCACGCGATACGAATGAACAACATATCATTGAGGCGATTGGGAAAAAACCGACGACGATAATAGTGAGCCCGATTGGAAAGCAAGGTTTCATCTTAGGGCGAGGCAACCAGCAGTTTAGCTCGGTCATCATCAAGCGCGTTGGAAAGGGGAACGTCTGGGTACTGGCGACTCCCCACAAGCTGAGGGCGACCCCTACCCTAAAAGTAGATACCGACGACGCGGAGCTCGACCGCGAGTTCCAAGGCTACATCCGAGTGATTACGGGCTACCGCCAGACGTGTATGGTCAAAGTGGTTTGACGGTGCAGTTTTCGCCGGCAGGTTTTGCAAAAAGCATGTTTCTTCTCGTCCACGTCGAGAATGGAGTTTGAGAACAACATGACGCAGCTTGGGTTCGCGCAGTGCCCGAGCCCGAAAGTGTGCCCGAGTTCGTGGATGGCTTCCTTTGTCGCGCGCTGAAAGAAAAGCTTGCGATTGGGCGGTGCCCCGTAAAAAGTCGGATCAAGGCGGCAAAGCGAGACGAGCGCAGTCCTGCCCGGACACTGGGCCTGGCCGAATATGAAGTTGAGGTTGCGCGAGCGGGTGTAGAGGTCGGTGGTGAGCAATGCTAGCACCCGGTTTTCACCAGTTATCCTGTACAGCACCCGCTCCAAAATCAAGTCGGCGTTGTACTGGTTGCGTCGAGCGTTGTATGCGGCCGGTGGCATTTGAAGTGAGGCGCCGATGAGGCAACTTTCGACGAGCGGGGCGTAGGCTTTCGTGATCTCGCGAGCCAAGTCCTCCAGCAGC
>JAUWBP010000017.1 GCA_030601665.1 Hadesarchaea archaeon
AATCGACAAAGCGAAGGAAACAGGCAAAATTCCTGGGAAAGATCCAGATGTCACTCCTATGTGTGTGAACTCCTGCGTGGGAGATGCTAGGTATTTTGGCGACTTGGACGATCCGGACAGCGAGGTTTCAAAACTGGCATGCGGCAAGCGTGCTTTCAGACTTCACGAAGAAGCCGGGACTACGCCGTCAGTATATTATCTGTTGTGATCCACTATGAGAAAACAAGATGCTTGGGGTTGGAAAATCGCTGCCGACACTTTCTTGGGAGGAGCAGGCGCTGGTCTTTATGCCTCTTCCTTCCTTTTGGGGGTCGTCAACGTATCGGCCGAAGAATTTCTTAGATATGGGCTCTTGCTCGGACCAATCATTCTACTTGTAGGATTAGGACTTTTGTTTGCCGAACTTGGAAGGCCAACAAGAATAACTAGGTCGTTCGCGAATATCCGAAGCTCATGGATGTCGGCTGGAGGAGTGATTCAGGGCATCTTCATAATTTGCGCTCTTGGTTATTCCTTGCCAATGTTTGCTCCTTTTTCTTGGCTTCCTTGGGGAACGGGAGGAATCGGATCGCTGATAGGGACTATCGGACTCGTGGCCGGAATCCTCCTCCTTTTATACCACGGCTTCCTCTTTGGTGCCTCTAGGGGGATTCCTTTATGGAGCACCCCGATCCTGCAACCATTATTTCTATTTGTCGGACTATCCACAGGACTCGCTGCCCTATTCCTCGTGGGATATGGAATTGGAATGGAAATGCCGGCCCTCAAGACGATTGGAAATACCACCCTTGTCTTCTTGGCCGTGGAAGGAATAACCCTCTGGGCTTTTCTTACGGTTCCATCGAGGAGGACGTATGAGTTATCGGTGATGGAACTCAAGACTCCAGCAAACTTGGGGATTATTGGCGGAATGGCCATAATCTTGCCGGCCGTTCTACTTGCAACAATCCCTCCCACAGGGTTCATTGCACTCGGAATTTTAGCCGGATTATTAATCTTGATAGGAGGATTTTACCTCCGCCACATCATCATTAAGGCTGGGCGCTATTACTCCTCGCGCATCAACATGCCGTGAAGGCTTGACAATTATCTTTTTCGATAATTTTCCGGTGATAGTTTAGCCCTTTTCTCTAAAGCCGATGCTCTTTTCATACTATAAAATATCATTACGCGAAAGTCTGAATCTAACCGCTTACGCGCTGCGATTTGGAAATCTTTAGAGAAAAGCCGCTTTACATCAATTTCACTGACCCCGGGTGGCCCACGCAGTTGGTGGCGTCCGCTTGCAGGAAGAAACGCCCAAAGCAAAAATGTGCTACCAAAACGCGTCACGGATTTCAGAGATGTAAGGTATCTCTTTCTTTCGTCCTTGGGAATGCTGTGCAAGCAACCGATATCTATTACGGCATTGAAAGGTTCCGGTAACTTCGTTATCAACTTTGCCGTATTTAAAAAATCTATTACATGGAAGCTACACTCGACTTCGTTTTTGCGCGCTTTTTTCTTGGCCTTGCTAATTGCTATTCGTGAAACATCTATGCCAACTGCTTCGAAGCCTTTTGCTGCTAAGTAAACAACACTTGTCCCAGTTCCGCAACCTATGTCTAGAATTCTACAGGGTTTGAGGGTTCCATTTTCGACGAGTTCGACGAGCTCATCGGGGGGCTCCCCAACATCCCATGGGGTATAAATTAAGTAAGCTAGATCCCACCAAGTTGCCACGTGCTCAACCTTACTTTATCAAGTATGACGAGGCTAAATTAGTTTAGTCTGGCTCAGAACCATATCGACCGAAATCCTTATTCATAATCTTGCAAAGAAAAACAGGGAAAATCGCCTTGAGGTGCGAAAATGGCTGTGGACCTTCGGATTAAAGAACACCCCATCTTGGAGTTCAAGAGAGGCCCAAAGGTCAAAATCTATTACGGGAGGAAGAAGATAGACGCCTACGAGGGGGAGACGGTCGGGGCCGCCCTCTGCGCGGCTGGCATAAATGTTTTCACGAGAAGCGTCAAGTACCATAGGCCCCGCGGCATGTTCTGCGCCATAGGAAAATGCTCCTCGTGCATGATGCGGGTCGACGGCGTGCCAAACGTCATGACGTGTGTCACCCCGGTGAGAGATGGGATGAGGGTAGAGCCCCAGAACTGTTTTCCTTCCGCCTCGCATGACTTGTACAGCATCATAGATCGGCTGGGCTTCAAATTTCCTGCTGGATTTTATTATCGGCTGATCACCAGCCCACGTTCCCTCAGCGCTCTTTACCTGAAACTAATACGTCCCCTGACGGGCATGGGGAAATTTCCGACTGCGAATCGAGGGTTCAAACCAATGACAAAGAGTGAACAGAGAGAGACCGAGGTTGCTGTCGTTGGCGCGGGCCCAGCGGGCCTCTCAGCAGCAATCCATGCTGCAAGGCTGGGTTGCAGGGTGACATTGATAGATGAGAACCACAGGCTGGGCGGCCAGTTGATAAAACAGACCCATATGTTTTTCGGCTCCAAGGAGTATTTCGCGGGCGTGAGGGGTATTCGCATCTCAGAGAAACTTGCCGAAGAGGTCAAACAGCATGAGAATATCGAAGCCCTTCTAAACACATCTGTGGTAGGCCTTTACGAGGAGAACGTTCTCGGGATCGTTCAGGGCAACAAGTTCGCGACCATGCGTGCCAAGAAGGTCATCGTCTCCACGGGGGCGTACGAGAAGACGTTGTTATTCAATGACAATGACCTCCCCGGAGTGATGGGGGCGGGAGGGGTTCAAACCCTCATGAACGTGTTCGGCATAAAGCCCGGCAATGAGGCCTTGATGGTCGGGGCGGGCAACGTCGGGCTCATTATCAGCTATCAGCTCTTGCAGGCTGGCGTCAAGGTCAAAGGTATAGTGGAGGCGGTGCCGAGGATAGGCGGGTACTTCGTCCACGCTGCAAAAATCAGGCGCATGGGCGTTCCCATTTACGTCTCCCACACCATCAAGCGAACTTGGGGCAGAAGACGCGTCGAGGGCGCAACTATAGTGCAGCTGGACGATAGATGGAAAGAGGTCGAGGGCACGGAAAAGGACATAAAGTGCGATCTCATCTGCATATCGGTCGGCCTGAAGCCGACTTACGAGTTCCTTTACCAAGCGGGCTGCAAGATGAAGTTCATCTCGGAACTCGGCGGCCACGTCCCCCTCCGCACCAAGAATATGGAGACATCTGTCAAGGGCGTTTACATACCGGGCGACACAGGAGGCATAGAGGAGGCGGACACGGCGATGGTGGGTGGAAAAATAGCTGGCATCTCGGCCGCCCTGAGCTTGGGGTATGGGGATAAAGAGGCGGAGGAGTTCAGGGAGAAAGCGATCATGGAGCTAGAGGATTTGCGATCTGGCCCGACGAGCGCTAGGATCAGGAGCGGCATCGAAAAAGCCCTGATAGAGGAGGGGTGAGATGGTCAGCGACTACGAGAAGACAGGGGTGATTACCTTGAAAGATTTGGAAGGGAAGATCCCGCCACCAGAGAGGTTCAAAAAGGAGCCGGTCGCAATCGTGGAGTGTACTCAGGAGATACCCTGCGACGCCTGCATCCCAGCATGCCCTAGAAAGTTGTTGAGTATGAAAAATATCATATCTGTCCCGAGCCTAGACTTCGACAAGTGTAGCGGTTGCGCGATATGCGTCGGAAAATGCCCAGGTTTAGCTATATTTATCGTCGACATGTGCAAGGCGCCGAAGGGAAAAGCTTGGGTCACGATTCCATACGAGTTCCTGCCCGTCCCTGAAGTCGGGAGCATAGTTCGTGCGCTGAACAGAGAGGGAGAAGATGTAGGTTCTGCCAAGGTAGTGAAGGTCGCCCGACTGAGCAAGGAGGAAAAGACAGCGCTTGTCACCTTCGAGGTCGATGAAAAACTTGCGATGGAAGCTAGGGCTTTGAGGTGATGACGGTGGCGAAAAAAATTGTCTGCCGGTGCGAGGACGTGACCGAAGAAGAGATAATCGATGCGATAAAGCAGGGGTACACGGACATTGAATCCCTAAAGAGATACACCGGGACCGTTACGGGCCCATGCCAAGGGAAGACTTGTCTCTCGCACGTGATCGCCATACTCGCGAGGGAACTCGGGAAGGGTAAGGATGAAGTCGGCGTAACCAGGCAAAGGCCCCCCGTAAAGCCGATACTTTTAGGTGTGCTGGCTGGTGAGGCAATTGAATGAAAATGCGGACGTGGTGATCATCGGCGGGGGAGTGGTTGGTCTGGGGCTGGCATACCGTCTCTCGGAGAAGGGCATGAAAAACGTCGTGGTCCTTGAAAGAGGCTACATCGGTAGCGGCGCCAGCGGGAGGAACCCCGGCGGTATAAGACAGCAATTGAGCTTAGGGGAGAACATAATCCTCGCTAGGGAAAGCGTGAAAATATACGCACGCCTGAGCGGCGAGCTGAACTTCAACATAATGTTTAGGCAAGGTGGGTACCTGATCCTCGCCTTCACCGAGCGAGAGGTTGAACAGTTCAAGAAAAACGTGAAGCTACAGAATTCGCTGGAGGTGAGGAGCAGAACCATTAGGCCAAAGGAGGCGAAGGAGATCGTCCCGATGCTGGCCACCGACAAGCTCCTCGGGGCGACCTACTGCTCGACCGATGGGATCCTCTATCCTTACGCCGTCCTCTGGGGCTACGCCCAGGCGGCCGAACGGATGGGCGCCAAGATACTCACATTCACCGATGCAAAGGGGATAAAGGTTGAAGGCGGAGAGGTGAAGGCCGTGGTGACCGACAAGGGCGAGATAAAGACCCCCGTCGTCATCAACGCGGCTGGGGCGCATGCCGCCGAGGTCGCGAGCATGGTCGGCGTGGAGCTCCCGAACAAGCCTTACAGGCACGAGATCGCTGTCATCGAACCCCTGAAGCCCTTCCTCGACCCCATGGTCCTCTCCCTTCACCACACCCTGTACGTCGGGCAGATGATGAGGGGTGAGGTACTCGCAGGTGTCGGAAACCTGGACGAACCCCCCTCACACGAACTGAGGGCGAGCGCCGACTTCCTGCCGAAGCTGGCCCGGGCGATCATCGAGGTCATGCCCCAGTTCAGGCACCTCGCGGTGATGCGCCAGTGGGTCGGGATCCGCGACATGACGCCCGACGGCAAGCCCATCCTAGGTGAGGTGGAGGGGGTTCGTGGCCTCATCCAGGCGAACGGCTTCGGAGGCCTTGGGATGATGCTGTCGGCCTCCGCGGTGAAGCTATTAGCTGAACTCATCCTAACGGGGAAAACGCCGAAGATGCTCGAGCCCTTCAGCCTCGCGAGGTTCAGGGAGGAGAAGCTTGATAAGGAGATGTATATAGCGGGAGTGCACTGATTTCGTTTTTCAGCTCTTGCCATATCTTCGTTTTACTTGATCCACTTTGTAGCGGGCCAGCCACCAACTCCATACGGCGCACGACAACGACCCTGAAGCCATGTACTATATCTTCCGCGTAAATCAAGAGCCTCACCCCCCTGACTCACAACACCTTATCTGGATCGAAACCACCCAAATCCTGTGCTCTAGCTCTTATCATCACCGTCCGAACGCCCTCAGCCTTGGGAAGGAAGAAATTGCTGCTATGGCCGGAAACGCTGCTGAGCTTCAAATGTTGACCCTTTTTAAGCAGCTTCCCAACGGGTGAAGTGGGCCCCCCTCCAATAAACCATCAACTTCGGGGCCACCTCGATGATGACATCAGGGTAGATGGGCAAGAGCTTTTCCTTTAGATTTTTCCTCCTCACAAATCTCGGGTACTTGCGGGAAAACATCTCGAGCACCCTCATACGTTTTTTTAGATCTAGGACGCGGGCGACGCCTTGAATCATGACTCCGTAGTTCAGGAAAGGATTGACTGGATTTCGAACGTCCACGGTAAGGGAAACCGAGTTCTTGGACCTTAAATTCCTAACTTTTTTTGAGTTTCGTGAGGACATCAGAAGAATCTTGTTACTTTTCGCGTCGTGAACGAAGATCATCGGGGTGACGTGCGGTCTAAGGTCAGCGCCCGTGGTACAGAAGTAGGTGAACTTCCCCTCGGCAAGCAGCATCTTGATCTTATCGGGGATTTCTTTCATCTCGGAACCTCAGCCTGGGATTCGAATGAGTCTAGCTTTTTCCCAATACAACATGCTCTCCACATCCACCCTGACTATCAACCTGCGAAGGAGCAAAGTGGTCCTCCAAGCCGCTGGCAGCAAATGACCCTTTTCAGCATACTTCTTAACATACGCCGGATATTTTCGGTGAAATAGCCGCCTGAGCCGCAGCATCTGAATCGGGTGAGCGAGGACGCGGGGAACGCCGTAGACAGTAGCTTTACCCCTCAAAAGGGCGGCCCGATTATTGAGCGGCTCTTCTGGGTTTCTGATGTCTATGAGCATCGCCGTGTTGCGGTTTTCTTTGAGATTCTTCAATTTTTTCGAAACCTTTGATGTGATGATGAAGGCAGACCTGCCGTCGAAAACGTAGATGACCGGCGTTATGTGGGGACGCCCATGCCCATCTGACGATCCGAAATACGCGAACCTCCCAGTTTTTAGGAGTTGCTTTATTTCATCTGGGTAGGGTGGCACCCTTCTGAGGTTAAAAATTGAGACGGCAGATATGGAAACGACGAAGATGCAATATCCCACCAAGACCATCAGGAGGATAAAATCAGATAGGACAATCGGAAGAAGCATGAATGCCGGGAACGCCATTATCATGTTCATTAGGTCCGTCTTCTCCAAGTAGTCGAGGCTTCCGTACGGGACGTGCCCTCCTCTCTTGTCGACGGCCTTCTTCAGCCAAGATGATCTCACCGAGGCTAAGAGCGTCGTCCACATGCCCAACCCGACACGATAGGAGACCTCCCAGAGGAGCAGGAGGCTTAAGGCTAGAGGCAGGACCCCGGGGTTACCGCCGAGCCAGTAATCTAAGTTTTGCTTACCCGGGAAGATGACATAGAGAGCAAGGAGAAGTGTGAATATTGACCCCGCCATGGCTTCGTAATGTTTTTCGCTGAATATCAGTCTCCTATACTTGGATATGGTCCTGCGATCATCTGGGTTTTTGGGTAGCCTCGCCTTCTTCAGCGGCAAACTTATGCGGTGGGCAATTGCGCTCCACACAACGACGGCGAGGATGGCGAGGGTGCCAAGGATCGCACTCCGGAGCGGCAGGGAAAAGACGATGACGCATAATAACCCCACTACTTCCATTATTATCAACTGCGCAATCAACGCCCAAAATCTCGGAAGGTAGGAGAAAGGGGGAATGCGATCGAGGATAAACTCATGAACCCATACTCTCTTTTTTATCTGAATTTTTTTCCGACTCATACAACTAACAACCCAGTTTGGTGATAACGATTTCACATTCGCCACATTTAAATAAAGTTTATTACGCGATACATGATTACCTTGTGGGAGAAGGAGTAGGTGAGGAAGTGGAATTCGTAAAACACGTGAAAATCAGGAAGGAAAAGTTTGGCGTGGTCATCTTCGATACTTACAGGGGGAAAGTTTTCGTGGTGAACAAACATCTTCTCTTTGTTTACATGTTGATTGTTTATATGTTAATTATTTTCGTTCGGATGGCGGTGTTAAGATGAGCAATACAATCGGCAGGGCTACACTTGGCCCAATGCGGCTACCTTTTCTTGTATTGACGCCAGCCTGTGTCTTGCTGGGCGCGGCCACTGCCGTATGGTCGGGCAGTGAAATAAACTGGTTTCACCTCGCGCTGGTGTTTCTAGGTGCCGTGTCGGCGCATATAAGCGTGAACGCTATCAACGAATACAATGACTTCAGAAGCGGCCTGGATTTAAGGACACAGCGCACGCCGTTCAGCGGGGGGAGCGGGGTTCTTCCGGAAATGCCGGGGAGGGCTCACTACGCATTGATTACAGGGTTTGTCGCTTTGGTTATTACCGCTCTTATAGGCGTATATTTCCTGTATTTTAAGGGGCTGTGGCTGCTCCCACTGGGGGTGCTGGGGCTCGTTATCATTGTCACCTACACGAAGTGGATCACGAGGAACCCCTTCCTCTGCCTGATAGCGCCGGGCCTTGGTTTCGGCTCCCTGATGGTGATGGGCACCCACTTTGTTCTGACAGGGTCCTATTCCTGGACGGCGTTTGTCGCTTCCATCGTTCCCTTTTTCCTTGTGAGCAATCTTCTCCTCCTTAACCAGTTTCCGGATGTCGAGGCTGATAAGGGGGTCGGGAGAAGGAATATGCCGATAGTGATGGGGAGAGAGGCCAGTGTGAAAATCTACGGGGCATTCCTTGCATGCACCTACGCGGCGGTCATCGCGGGCTATCTTACCGGCCCCCTGCCGCTCGCCGGCTTGCTTGCTCTTGCATCCGCCGTTCTGGCCGTTCCCACGGTCAGGGGCGTTGCAAGATATGTCAACGAAATTCCGAAGCTGGTGCCCTATATGGCAAGGAACGTCATGATAATTATCCTGACCCCCGTATTGCTTGCAATCGGCCTTTTCATCGGCTGATTGCGGGAATCGAAGCGTATGTCTCGGCGTTGATATCATGCTTAGCCAAACCGATAACGTTCTAATAGCCAGAGCCGCATAACAGGTGTGATGAGGTTTAATCATGGACTTCGCTAGGTTCATAGAAGGGACGAGGGCAGATATCGAAAACGCCCTGCGACGGCGAATCTCCGGCCCGAGCGATAGTGAAATTCTATGGAGGATGCTAGAGGGTGGGAAGAGGCTGAGGCCCTTGCTCTGCATCCTTTCCTTCAGAGCATGTGGTGGAACTGATGAGAACTACGGAGGTGCCTTAGACGTTGCAGCAGCCGTCGAGCTAGGTCACTGCGCGAGCCTCTGCCACGACGACATCGTCGACAGGGACCTAACGAGGAGAGGGAAGCCCGCGCTCTGGGTTGAGGTTGGCATCCCGGAGGCCCTGATGGCTGGGCACATGGCAATATCGCTCGGGCTCCAGATATCGCTTGCCCAAGGGGCCGAGATAGCCAAGACGTTCCTAGAAGCATGGGATCTAAGCTTGAGGGGCGGCTTGATGGAAATCGATGTGAGAAAAGGTCAAAGAAACCCCGTCACCTCATATTCGGACATAATCGCTAAGAAGACGGCTAGCCTCTTCTCGGGCGCGTCAAAGGTCGGCACTCAAGTCGCGCGCGCACCCCCTGACCTCCAGAGGCTCATTGAGGACTACGGCATGGCAGTCGGCGTGGCCTACCAAATCGCCGACGATCTATCAGAGCTACACGAGGGGAAGGCCGGGGAACTCTCGTCGATGATGGCAAAGGCAGGTAACCCGAAGGGGGCGGCTTCCATCCAGGGGTTCCTGAGGGGGAAAATGGAAGCCACCGTTAAAAGGGCCGAGAAGCTCTCACGGGATAAGGGGATACCTGAGAGCGAGTTCAAGCCCTTCCTGACCCAGCTACCCGGGCACTTCGTCGGCCAGATCCTCGAAGAAGTGAGGGGTTGAGGGAAGCGTTCCCCCATATGCTTGACTCGTCCGCTAACTTACGCGCTGCGCCATTTAGATTTTTTCTTCGACAGTCTAATAAGCAAATCGAGCGCGCGCCTTTCTTCCTCAACTGGTCTCGTCTTCAGCACTCCGGCCCTCTCAGCACCCCCAAAAAGAGCCTCGCCGACCTCCGTGCGGATAACACAGACCGTCCAACCACTCAGCCCAATCCCACCCACGGATATATCGGCTAGCTCAGCGGAGAAGTCAGGGCAGGGAATGCAACTCTCGCGGGTGAATTGTTTTGCTTCCGATAGCGGGATGGTTTTCACCTCTCCAGATTTTGTGGTGACCAAAACCTTCCCCTTGATGTTTATTTTTTTAACATCGTGCAAATCGATGCCCAGTTCTCCTTGAATCTGCTTCTCCATCAATCCCTCGTAAGTGAAGGTTTCAGTGCACATTAACCCGATCGTAAACCTTAATGGGTCAGTGTACTTCCTCAAATGGGCCGCTTGAATTCTTCGAATGGCGTGGATTTGGCAGGGCGGGCCTACAAACGCCAAGCCCCTTTTCTTCTGCTTAATCCCCTCCTGAAAAGCCAGTAGATTCGAGCAGTAAGAGTATCTCGTCCCAGCACATTCTAAAACTTCTTGAGTGGTCGTGGCCAGCCTTGGGACGGGATAAAATGGGCGATCTTCGCTGACCCCAGATAAGGCAGCTCCATCGATTATCCCGTTTTTTAGGGCAAACATGAGGAGAGCCGTAACGACCCCCCCATCCTGACAAACTTCAAGCATGTTTTTGTCATTTGATTGGGCAACAACGATGCGCCGATAAACACCGAAGCTTTCATCTGGCCTCCTTTCTCTCCCGAACACAAGTTTTTCTAAATCAGACCATGGTAATTCGTACCGGGGGCAGACCTGGGGACAAATTCCACAAGATTCACACTTCTTCACGAGTTTTGGCAGTTCTTCACTGTACTCCAAGCAAGCGAATGGGCAGACGACGACGCACGCGGCGCAGCCCATGCAATTATCAGGTAAAACAACCTTTTCTAGCGATTCTTCAAAACTCAGTCTAGGAGCACTCATCCCATCCGCCTCGTTTAAGATTATGATGTTATTCGTCTATTTACCTTGTTTTAAGCAATAATGGTTTGGCGTAGAATTCTGTCAAGCGGGCATATACAACTTCATCAAGTAGCGCAGCAGCCAGGGCATTGCAACCACGTCCCTGATGCCGGGCCTGAACCCCTCCAAGAGGGTCTCATGTAGCTTGGGAGGGCCCCGTTTTAGGAGCTTGAGCCTCTCCTCGTCGCTCAGCCTCAGGGCCAACTTCAGCAGCTTTCCACCCAGCTTCAGCCTCTCGCCGTAGCCGCGCCAGAAGAGCCGCTCATAATTTTCCTTAAAGCATGTGCTCCCGCTCCACAACGAGAACTTGATCCCCTCGCCGGTCGTCGACATGATCGCGCCTGCCGCCTCCCCCGCCACGACGAGTTTTCCCTTCCTGAGCCGCTTAATCGGCCCCCCAACTAAGCTTAGAGTGATCCTCGGGGGAGGGGCGCCGGCCGCACGCTTCAAGCTGAAGAGCTCGAGATTCTCCTCGAAGGCTTTCTCCAACGCCGCCTTGCCGTAGAATCCCCCCACGCCGAAGTTTATCAAATCCCCCCGCGGGATGAGCCACGCGTACCCACGGTCGGACAAGTTAAGCGTCACCGCGTCCGAGTCCATCTCCCCCCTGCAATATCCCTGCATGCTGACGGCGAGTCTTTGGTCCGGATAATCTAGACCCGCAGCCCTCGCCAAGCTGTGCGGGTAGCCCGTGGCGTCCACCGCGAGGTCAAATTCTCGGTCCCCGAGGTCGCGGTACGTGAGCTTTTCACCGAGACGAACCGTCGCGCCGAGGGCTTCCGCCTCCGCCGCAAGGTCATCGAGGAATGCCCGCTTGTCGATGGTGTAACCATTCAGAGGGGCCACGTGTAGCTCCCGGACGAACTCGCTCTTGTAGTATATCAAGCCACGTTCGATTTTATTCAAAATCCATGGTGCCCTCCTGCTGAAGGGCGTGTAGCGCAGGGTTTCCCTCGGAATGAATTCGCCGCAGGGCTTGATCGCCAACTTTTCCTCCCTTTCGAAAACTGTGACTTCATGGCCCTCCTTAGCCGCCCAGTAGGCGCAGCTCAGGCCAGCCGGACCTGCTCCAGCCACCAAGATTCTGCCGCCGCCCCGCAAGCGTACCCCCCAGTTTGGTAGGCGCTGAACCTAAATATCCAAGGCCCTCAACACCTTGACGGCGGCTCTTAGGTCCTCCTGGCTATTTATGTTGAAGAAGGTCGACAACTCGGGGTCGAATCTCCTGATTTCATCGGTGCCAACGTAGACTACTTTACCTAGTCCCTCGATCATGTTGCGTATGGCCAACCTTCCCTCACCCATCGCATTTTCCGCCGCCGAGAGGGCCGAAGAAACCTTGTAGACAGAATGAAGGGGTTCGATATAACCGTTTGGCCACCGGGGGATTGCGGCATCGGCTCCACGAGCTCTGTCGAACAAAAATTTTAATACATCTTTCAAGATGAACGGGGAATCGCAGGGAAGAACCGCTGTGTATTCAGAACGCATTTCCCCCATCCCGGTGAGGATGCCAGCGAGTGGCCCCCTTCCCGCAACGGCGTCCCTTGTTATTGTAACCTCCGATGTCGGAATGTGTCGATACTCGCCCAGCTCGTCATCCTTCCCAATTACAACCACTATCTCGCGCACGAATCCCCGCAACCTTTCTATCATATGTAAGAGGAGAGATTTACCACCGAGTTTCATCAAAGCCTTACTCCTGCCAATCCTTCTGCTCCTGCCGCCAGCCAAGATCAAAGCCCCGAACACCAA
>JAUWBP010000072.1 GCA_030601665.1 Hadesarchaea archaeon
TGAGGGATGTCATATGCATCTTCTTGGGATCTTTCATCAGTCCAGGCCAGATGTCTATCGGATTCCCGATTGGGAGCCACTGCGGCGACAGTTCCTGTACAGCTTTCTTTGTTTCCTCAGAGATATCTGCGATCTTCAGACCGAACTCCTCAGCTGCATCCACCGCCATTACACCAGACGCCCCGTGGTGTGTTAGAATAGCAACCCTGTTTCCCTTCATCCTCGGGAGTTTGAGGAAGGCATGGCTGAGTATTTGGAGTTCGGTATAATCTCGGATGCGATGAATCCCCACCTGCTTTAGGGCTCCGTCAAATACCTTTTCTTCTCCGGCCAAGGACCCGGTGTGGGACACTACGGCTTTTTTCCCAGCTTCGGTTTCCCCGGTCTTCATGACTATGACGTCTTTTCCCTCATCCTTCGCCTTCCTTGCCGCCTCGAGGAAATCCCTTCCTCGGCCCGGCCGAAGGCCTTCCATGTGAATGAAGATCTGCTTTATGTCCGGGTCCTCTGTGTAGTATCTTAGGGAGTCTACGTGGTCAACGTCGCAAGCTCCCCCCACATCTAGTATCTTTCCGTATCTGAGCCTTGGGAATCCAGCGAACCAGAGCCCAGTCTGACAGCTAATACCAATCGGCTCGTATTCCCTCTTCTTGATGGGGATGAATGAGGACGTGAAGTTATCGAAGAAGTTATGAGTCCCCAGTGTGTTTGGGCCGACTATCCTCATTCCCGTTTCCTTTGCCGTTTTCACGATTTCTTCTTGGAGCTTCTTCCCCTCCTCCCCTATCTCACCGAAACCTTGGCTCACAACGATTGCGGCCTTTACCCCCTTTTCTGCACAAGCCTTCACGGCGTTGGGCACAATCTGCCTTGGAATAACTATCAAGGCGAGGTCCACATCTCCCTCAACGTCCCTAACGTCCTTGTACGCTTTCCTGCCTAGGACTTCCTCGTACTTAGGATTCACCGGGTAGATTTCACCCCCATAGCCGAACCCTATCATGTTTTCTATGGGGTTGAATTTTCCAGGCCCCGTCCTCGTAGTGGCGCCTATTATGGCCACAGATTTCGGGCTAAGAAATGGGTCCAACTGTTTTTTAATTCCAACCATAGATGTCGTCCCCTTGTTATTCAGTGGCTTATTTTAAGTATGTAATGGCGTTTATAATGCCTTTTTTGTTGTTCATGTCTTCTGTTTCCTTCAGTTCATCAGTTGCGTGGTTTGCTGCGGGGGTCAAATTACTAGATAGGGCGCGATGGAGGGAAGCAGAAAGCCTGCGACAATCATTAATACCGCGGCCAAGACGACGATGGCAGCATCGGGATCTTTTAGCTTCTCCTCTGCAACTTCAGTTCCTTTAGCGAAAAACATGTACCTTATGGGCTGGATGTAGTACCCCAATGATATCCCGCTGTTGATTATCGCGATGAGGGCGAGCCACGGGGCCACGGCGATTACCGACGTGAAGAGGTAAAACTTGCTCCAGAAGCCAATGAGGGGGGGAATCCCCATCAAGCTCAAGAGAATTATTAAGATTGCGACAGACACGATCGGCATCCTCCTTCCCAATCCTTTCAAGTCCTCCATTTGGAAGCCCACGCCCTTTCTAAGCAGGTACGCGAGGAAGACGAACATTCCAACGCCAGCCAACATATATGCTGCGAAGTGCAGGCCTATCCCCTGAAGGCCGAGCGCCTCGCCGGAACTCGACATGGCCGTTACGCCGACGAGTATGTAGCCTATGTGGGCAATGCTGCTGTAAGCCATCATCATCTGCAGGTTTTTTTGAAGCAAGGCGACGATGTTTCCAAATGTCATGGTAAAAATCGAAAGCAGGCCGATTAAAACAGGCCACTGATTTCCGACGAGTGGAGCTAAGGGATGGAGTATTTTTATTAAGATCCCCCCAACTGCAACCGCCACGACGCCGGTTAGAAAGGCGACGAGCATCGGGTGCACCTTGCCGTAAACATCCGGGAGCCACCCGTGGAAAGGCACGACCCCGATTTTAAAACCGAATGCCGAAACGAAGAAGACAGAAGCCAGCAGCACAAGGGATTTCTCGGCGCCTTGGGGGATGTTGGCAATCGAGCCCACGCTCGTCGAACTTGTCAGGCTGAAAACCACCGCGATGGCGTACAGGATTAGAACAGATGCGATGATGCCCATTAACGAGTATTTCACCGCTCCCTCCACCGACCTCTCGTCCTTCTTTATTCCGACTAACACGTACGAGATCACCGATACCAACGCCCACGCCCCGATGAGCAATACGAAGTCGTGCGCCGCGATCAGGTAGTACGCACCCAGGACGGCGAGCGAGAGGAGGGAGTAAAAACTCGGGGAAGTGCTCCAACCCCTAACCCTAGCAAGGGAGGCCACCGCAACAAACGTAGCCCCCAGCGTTGCAATAAGCGAAAGGAAAATTTCAAAAAAACCAACTTTCATCATGCCCCCGAAGATTTGCACCGCTGGCTGGTCAATGCTCGTCACGCTGAGATAACCTAAAATACCGATCGACAAGATGAGCGCCACCAGGGTTAACCACGGGGAAACGAACTTCCTTCCCCTCAGGATGGTGTAGTCGAGCGTCGGTGAAAGAATCCCCACGCCGATTAGGATAAAACTGAGTAAGCTGAACATCTCTTCCATCATACCATCATCCCGAAAACGAGGGCTATGAAGAGGAGGAGCCCTAGGGTGAAGGTTATCAGATAATGGTTGATCTTTCCTGTCTGGATCCTCCTTAACACCCGGCCCAGCCTGAGGACCCCGTCGACCAATTTTCTGTTGTAGCCCTCGTCCACCACCGGAGTTTCGAACTTGTGAAAGAGTTTTGTGCAAGCTAGTTGTACGGCGCCTGGGAGATATTTGTGATAGAAGTCATCGATAATCGCGCGGTCGACCCATTTGGATAGCATGTCGTAAAACGGTCGGCCGCCCCTCACGAAGATGTGGTAAAAATACATCAAAGCTATGGCGAAACCCAGCCCCTCAATGTAAAACCAATATATCAGGGCCACGGAGGGGGACACGCCCTCAGCTGCAGCGCTCAGAGAGCCAAGGAGCGGTGTCAGGAAGTTCAGCCCCGTCACGTCTTTAGCCTCCTTGATTTTTGCTCCCTCGATTTACTCAATTTATACACGTCGATTTCGCCCCGGACCTTGAAGAAAAGGATGCCCACCGAGATCATCACCCCGATTTCAGTCGCTGATACCCCTATGGCTATCAAGGCCACGACCCCACCTCGGATGGGGTCTGCGGTCGCCGCTAGGACCAACAGCGTCAGGAGCGCCGAATTGAACATGACTTCGGCGGAAAGCAGCATCCTTATCATGTTCCTTTTGGAGAGCAGCCCGTAGGCCCCTATCGCGAACATGACGAACGAAATCACCAAGAAAAGGAAATAATTCAGCATTTCACCGGGCCTCCCTTCGAGCCAAAGTTATGCCCTCTATCAATGTCGTCACGAGGGCTATGGTCGTCACAAGAAACGGGAACCAATAGTCCTCGGTGAAAACCTTCGAGAGTTCCCTATACGAAATCGATTGGGCGACCACCGAGATGTTCGAGTAGGGCCAAAAGATTGCGGCGAGGGAGATGGCTATCAAGGTCACGATTACGAGAGCGATTCTTTTTACCCTGATCTCTACGGTTGGGATCTCCCTAAACATCGTCACCGAGAAAAGGATGAAGACGACCCCCGCACCGACGTAAACAGCGAGATGAAATAGGGCGATAAACGTGAACCCGATGAGCGCGAACAGTGCTGCATTCACTATCCCCAAAAACCCAAGTGAGATGGCACCATAGACTAGCGAGCGGTGTTCCACAACCAAGAGGGAGAAAGCTATCGCCAGAGTTCCGAGAATGGCAAAAACTATTATGTCGATCATGTTTCGGTCCCTTCTTTAGACACATGTTCGATCTCTTCTTTCACAATTTTCTCCTCTTTCTCCACAGCTTTCTTCTTGTAAAGCAGGCCTTTCTTATCGTGTATCTCCACCATCACCACTCCACCTGGCACGTAGTAGGGGTCCTTTCCACCATCCGCAAACTTTTCCGGAGGGAACTGGTTCTCCTTGTAATCGAGATAGGCAACGTCGTGGAGGGTCGTATGCTCAAGCGCCTTAACCGGGCAGATGTCGACGCAGAAGCCGCAGAAGATGCATCTAGCATAATCCAGCCCAGGCAACTTCTTCCCATCCATCACATACATCTTTATCGCGTTCGCTGGGCAAGCCCGGGCGCACAACATGCATGACGTACATTTATCCCTGTTCAGGCGTATCATGCCCCTGTACCGCTCGCTGACCATCTGTCTTGCATCTGGGTATGGGCATGTCAGGCGATTCGAGAAAAGTAGGTGCTTCACCCCTGTGCGGATTGCCCTCAGATGCCTCAATGTTCTGCTTTTCGTCATGGTGTTACCCCC
>JAUWBP010000080.1 GCA_030601665.1 Hadesarchaea archaeon
GTTCGGAAAGCGGTACGCTGAGGTGGGAGAGTCAAACGGAAAAATTGTCGAGCGACTTGAGCCAGAGTTGGGCAAGCCCACGACTCCGGAACTTCTTGATGAGAAGCTTTCCTCAGCCCCTGACGTCGAGGCCGTTGCCATGACCTATAACGAAACGAGCGTGGGCCTTCTGAATCCGCTCCCGGAGCTTGCCAAAGTCGTCAAGGAACACGGGAAGTTCCTCTTCGTCGACGCGGTGAGTGCGATGGGCGGGGTCGAACTCAAGGTCGACAAGTGGAAGATAGATGTCTGCTTTGCGAGCTCGCAGAAGTGCTTCGGGATTCCACCGGGGTTGGCTGTGGCGAGCCTGAGCGAGGGAGCTCTCGAGCGATCGGAGCGGGCTAGAAACAAGGGATGGTATTTTGATTTCAAATTATACGAGAAGTACCAGGAGGGGGAGAGCAGCACCCATATGACCCCACCTATCTCACAAATTCTCGCCTTGAAAAAAGAGCTGGAGCTGATCGATGCCGAAGGTGGCAAGCAAAAACGCTTTGAGTTCTACTCTGAGCGGATGCGGAGGATTAAGGAGGGAATCGAGAACTTGGGTCTTTCCCTATTTCCCGAGCGAGGGTATGAGGGCCCGACCGTAGCCTGCGTGAATGCCCCTAAGCGAGTAAGCGGGCCTGAAGTGTACGAGCGGATGCGCGGGCACGGCTTTGAGCTGGCGAAGGGATACGGTGAGCTAAAGGAGCGGACCTTCAGGATAGGGAACATGGGATATATCCGCCTCGAGGATGTGGACGAGATGCTTCAAGCCCTAGCGGAAGTATTAAGATAACAGGAAAGATTCGCAACTCACGAATTCCACCCTTCTCAGGATTTTGGAGGATAAAATGAAAGCATTGATCATAGCGGCTGGAAAAGGGGAAAGGCTGGGACTGTTTAATAGCACAAAGGCCCTCGAGCGCTTTTTAGGCTTCTCCCTCCTCGAGCGAGTGATCCTTTCAACTCGTGAGGCTGGCGTCAAGGAGTTTTATATCGTTATTGGCTACCTCGGTGACGATGTAGTTACCGCACTCGGTGATGGAACTCGTTTCGGCGTGCACATCAACTATATCAGAAACAAGCAATGGGAGAAAGGAAATGGGCACTCGGTTCTCGCTGCAAGGGATAAGCTCGAACATGAACGATTTTTCCTCTTGATGGGGGATCACCTCTTCGATTCAAATATTCTAAAACTTCTATCGGAAACGGAGTTCTCGGGGGGCTGCCTCGTCTGCACTGAAAAAAATTTGTCGACGATTTTTGATTTGCCGGAAGCGATGAAAGTACTCGTAGAGAATAGCCACATCCGAGCGATCGGAAAGGACATTGGAAAATTTAACGCCGTGGATTGTGGCATATCTCTTTGTACGGGAGAGATCTTCGACGCAATTGAAAAAAGCATTGCAAATGGGCTGGATGAACTTTTCCAAGCAATTGCGCTGCTCTCCAAGCAAGATAGGGCCGAAGCCCTCGACATAAGTGGCTCTTTTTGGAGCGATATCGACACACCTAGAGACCTAAAGGAAGCGGAAAAACGAATGCTCAAATCTCTTACGAGCAGGGATGATGGTGTCGTGTCGAGGCTCTTGAACCGGAAAATCTCCACGCGCATCTCAAGTCGTCTCGTGAATCGAAATATTTCGCCCAACGCTATGTCTTGGATGGTTTTTTTCATCGGCGTGCTCGCGGCGTCCTTATTCTTATCCGGGGAATACCTATTTATCGCGCTCGGAGGGCTGATCGTCCAGCTGGTTTCAATATTAGATGGTTGCGATGGTGAAATAGCGAGGTTAAAATTCCTTCGCTCGAGGTACGGGGCCCTGCTTGACTCGGTCCTCGACCGCTACGTTGATGCGCTACTTATCGCCTGCCTCACCTATGGCTACTGGCATATCGTTGGCAACGGGATCTTATGGCTTGTCGGGCTCGCGGCGCTAATGGGCTCACTCGGGATAAGCTACACGAGGGCTCGCTATGAAAGCGCGTTCGCATCGCCCATCCCTGAGGGGAGGAGTATTCCAGCCACGCGAGATGTGCGCCTTTTCATAATAATGCTAGGAGCACTTTTGAACCAAGTGTTTGTAATGCTAGCAATCCTCGCGATCCTGACGAATGCTGAGGTTATTCGAAGAATGATCAATTGGAAAAAATCGGCCTAAGTTACAGGGGGAAATTTGGATATCGTTATAAAGCATCGGGAAAATCGTGTTGTGATGCATATGGTGTTAACACAAACAAAGTTCATCTGGATGGACGGAGAGCTCGTTCCGTGGAAAAAAGCAAACGTGCACGTGCTCACCCACACCCTTCACTATGGTTTGGGTGTCTTCGAGGGTATCCGCTGCTACAAAACCGAGAAGGGCCCAGCGGTTTTCAGACTCAAAGATCACATCAAGCGGCTCGAGAACTCGGCGAAGCTCGTGGGAATGAAACTCCCTCACTCAGTTGATGAGCTCGTGCAAGCGACCAAGGAAACGATAAAGGCGAACGAGATCGAGGAGTGCTACATCCGTCCCATCGCCCTCTACGGCTACGGCGTGATGGGGCTGAACCCGAAGGGGTCAAAGGTAAATGTGGCGATAGCGGTCTGGCCTTGGGGCACTTACTTGGGTGAGGATGGCCTCGAGCGTGGAATCCGGGCGAAGATTTCCCCTTGGCTTCGAATTCATCCTCGCATCCTTCCGCCCCAAGCGAAATTGGTGGCGAACTACGCTAACTCGATTCTCGCGAAGGTGGACGCGCTCAACTCCGGCTACGACGAGGCCATCCTCCTGAACATGGAGGGGTTCATCGCGGAGGGTCCAGGGGAGAACCTCTTTATCGTGGAAAAGGGCAAGCTCGTGACACCGCCGCTCTCCTCCGGTGCACTTGGGGGCATCACTCGGGACTCGATAATAAAAATCGCCCGCGATGAAGGGATAAGCTTCGAGGAGCGGAACATCTCACAGGAGCAGCTCTACGCGGCTGATGAGGCCTTCTTCACAGGCACCGCGGCCGAAGTGACGCCGATTCGGGAGGTCGACGGCAAGCCCATCGGGGGTGGGAAGCGCGGGAGTGTCACGGAGAAGCTTCAGCGTATATTCTTCAACGTGGTTCGCGGAAAGGAGCCGAAGTACAAGTCTTGGCTAGATTACGTTGGTGGGAAAACGAGATAGGTTTTTACCTTGCAGTTCAGAACAACTCCGTGGTCAAATGAGGCTAGGTAGGAACTTCACGAACCTCCTCTACTTCGAGTACCTGGGGGAAGAGGACAAGCGCAGGCTCGAGGCCGGTGAGCTAAGCGTCGCGGACATGGACGCTACCGTTCAGATCGAGGCGAAAGGAGATATTGCTCGACAGGTTCAGGTGGCCAAGGCGACGGGTCTTGATCACGTAGAGCTAGATGGCGCGGTGCCGAACCCCTACCTAACCCTCACCGGGGAAGCCAAGCAAGAAGTTAAAAGCGCGGCCGAGCGAACCGGCATATCTCTCTCGCTTCACCTGCCATACAGCTACGTCGGCGCTAATGTCTGCGCACCCGATGAGATTGACCGTCAGGCGGCAGTTGAGCTCCACAAGCGCTACCTCGAGTTTGCCTCCAGTATAAGTTGTGAATACTGCGTACTTCATCCGGGGGTAGTGCCATTTTACCACGCGAGTGGCAAGTACCTCGGCCTAATTCGGGCTAACTTGGTCCGCAGCGTGCTCGAGCTAGGCGAGTTCGCGGCTGCTCGGGAAGTTGTGCTCCACCTCGAGAACAACACGGCTTTTGACAACGTGTTCTACGAGCTCGAGGAAGTTTCTAGCGTAGTTGAGGAGGTTCGAAGGCATGGGGTAGATGTCTACTTCAACTTTGATATCGGGCACTGGTTCACCCGCGCGGATGTTGGCAAGCCGGTGCCGAATCCGCCAGAAAACATCATCAATGAAATCCCAGATGGCATGCTCAAAGAAGTGCACCTGAACGACTACGTGCCGGGCAAGCGCATCTTTCACCCGCCGCTGCAGGAGGGCTTGGGCCTGCTCAAGCGAGAGAATCTCGTGCGTTACGCGCAGCTCATCAGGGATAAGGGCGCCGAGCTAATCGTGGTCGAGACCGCGATTAGGACAAAGGAGCAGGTGATGCGCCGCAATGAAACCATGCAGGGAGAGAACGAGTTTTTAAGGG
>JAUWBP010000048.1 GCA_030601665.1 Hadesarchaea archaeon
GGAACCGGAAATAAGACAATTTTAGTAATGCGGAAGATGGCAGACGAAGGAAAACTGAAGCTGAAAATAACTCATAACAATTATACTACAACAATTGAATGGCTCCTGCCAGAGGTCGAAAACAAAAAATAAAAAAAAGGAGCGCGGAAGGGTTTACTTACCCCTTCCGAGCACTATTTCGACGGTCGAAACATTGGTCGCGCCACGATCGCCTTGAAGTACTTCGGTTCCAATCGAAATGTTTCGCACGACTAAACCCTGCAAGAAGCGATTCCTGGTGATTTCTGCAACGTCGACGGCCCTGCTAATCGCTTGACCTCGTGCCTTGAGGATGACATCACCGGTCCCCATGTTGAACTGCGTTATCACTGCCAATACGTAGTTCATCACGGGCTTTATCCCGATAAAAACCACGTTCTCTGCAGTTGATTTTTCCTTCGCTGCAGGTTTCTCTTCAGTCACAGCAGGTTTTTCTTCAGCCATTGTACCTTGCCTCCTCTTGTTTGGTCATGCGTTTCTAATCAGAGCTTGAAATACTTTTCGATACCCATAATAGTCGTGGTCATGATCGCTTTCACTTAATTCCCTGCCGGATCTGATCTTCACTCTACTTCAACTGTTGCTCCGTCCGCATCAACCACTAGTTTGTCCCCTGTCTTGATCTTGTTGATGTCAATTCCATCGACGCAGGGTATCCCAGCTAAGATGACTCCCGTCGCCACGATCGTCTCAGTTTCTTTATTCACGATTGCGGCGGGGGCAACTCCGTTTTTCTTCAATCCATAAATCACGTATGACCCAACCGTGGAGCCCTTCCCTTGAGGGAAAACCAAGATTTTATCCTTCACCGATTTGCCCTCGAGCTCGTGTCCCTTCTCGATGACCACGCCAGTCTTCGGGTCAATCCCGCCGTAGAAACCTATCGGCTCCCTAGAAACTATTGCCTCACCTTTCGCTTTTCCTAGGCTAATCGTCCGACCCTTCATGCGCTTAGTCCCTCCAACAAATCGTCGAGGCTCTTGAACACGACCTGTTGCTTACAGAACCCAGGAAGATAGTTTGCAGCCTTTCCCGAGTTGACCCCAGTGATCTTGTAGCCCATTCGCTCGATGGGAGAGACCACGGTGCAAGTGTCGGCCACCACCTTTCCCCCGGCTTTTTCTATAATTTCGGTGAAGCCCATGCGAGTCGCGGCCTCCTTGGTGACGCGGGAGGTGCAAATCCAAAGAGGTTTTCGGAGGTGTTTTCCTTCAAGCTTGCAGGCGAGCGTGGCTATTTCCTTCAGCGAAGCATGGGGGCAGCCTAAGATGACGATGTCTGGATCCTTCCCGGTGTTCAGCGCCTTGTAGGTTCCGCGTAGCTCCCGTTCACCCACATCAATCGTTTCGAGCCCTTCAGTATTCATGATATCAGCTTCCGGAGTCAAGCCCTCCGCATGATACAGCGCCACGGCACCCGACGCGGCCATCGCGGCCCCCAGTGCCTTCAATTGGTCGACATCCGCATGCTCGATTCCCTTGAAATACGGGATTCCCTTCTTGACGAGCTTCCCGACGTGGTAGCCCAGGGCACCGAAATCCGAGTTGTCCTTCAGCTCGGCACTGACTTTCACCACCACGCTCGGCTTTCGGTTCCCGTCCAGATGCAACCCGTAGTTTGGAGTCACCCCGCAGAGCGCCGCGGCCAGTGCGGATGGCCCCCCTTCCCGGTTCGTGCGCGCCCCGATCACCGAGTTAGCGAACGAGACCGCGGACGACTCGGACCAAGCGATGTGCTCTCCGAAGCGCGGCAGGTTCCCCACGAGGTATGGGGTGCAAGTGGCGGTCATCATTATACCCATTTTCTTGAAGGCGTCCATTATCTGCAGCTGCTTCTCCGCAAAATCCTCGGGAAAACCTAGCTCTTTCCAGTCCACGAGATCCATGCCAGGTGGGTTCAAGGTGGTGGGGACTCGGACCTTCGCTCCCTTGCCCGCCATATCTTCTAGGAACTCTAGCCCTGGGTCTCCAATCGACTTGTAAGAAACACCCGCGACCTGGACAGATCCCACTGAAATCATGCGGTCGGCGCCGTAGATGTCTCCCAAGCGCGCGAGCAGGCGAAACATCCGCTCGAGGACTTCTCCCTGTTCCCCTGCCAACATCTGCTCCTGTTCTTTCGTCAGGTACATTCTGCCACTAGCTGAAATTTTTTCCTTTTTATCACGTCAAGTAATCCTTCACATTCAATTTCATGGGGAGCTCCGGCTTCTTGAAATCCTTCGGGTCTCTCCCCGCGGGTATGGTCAGGTCGAAACCCATCTTGGTTGTCTCGCGGGTCTCTAGGTCCGAAGAGGGATCGAGCGAGGACCCCTTCTCCTTTTTAGTGACGATATCCCGATCACCTTGGAATCGCGTGGCCATCGCCCACTCTATTTCGTTCGAGTTGTGGATGTCGATATCGTCGTCTACCACCCACACATGTTTCAGCGACTTGTGCCCGCGAAAAGCTGCTTCTATCGCCTTTCTCCCATCGTCCGGATTTTTCTTCTTTATACTTACGACAGCGTGCAACCACGAACAGCCTCCCGGAGTTATCAAAACGTCCTTGCACTCGCAGACCTTGCTGACCGCGCGAAATATCGTGGGCTCGCGTGGCATTCCCATCAGGAACTTGTGCTCGAGGGCACCCGGGAGTAACGCTTGGTAAATGGGATTCTTCTTCACGAATATTTTCTTTATTTTTGCCACCCGCTGCTTTCTCACGATGTCCGGCGTTTCCGTCAGGTCAAGAAAAGGTCCCTCGTCACGCATTTCATCAGTCATTTCGGCTATCATGATTATCTCAGATTCTGGAACCTTGTGTTCTCCTAGTTCAATCAAATTTGTTTCCGCCAAAGCGTTCGCTATGCTCAGCTCACTTTTCCCGAGTTCTGCGGAAACTGCGGAGGCCACCAAAACCGGCATGGGGTTCCCTATGCAGATCGCAAACTCTCGGTCCCCCCGCTTCAGAAATTCATCGAAATGTCTGGGTAATATCCTTATCACGACTTTGTCTTTTCCTATGACCATCATTCGGTGATACGAAGCATTGAGGCCAAGCTCCGGGTTCTTCGCCACAACGATGCTCGAGGAGATGTAGGGTCCGCCATCCAATGAATAGTGTATGAGTATAGGGAGCTTTGTCAGGTCAACATCGATCTCCTCGTAATCTTTCCCATCCACCACCTTTGGTTCCTTTGGGTGGTCAACAGCTTCCGTCAACTTGCTTATTATTTCGTCCTGTTCGATGCCCAATCCCAGCGCGATCAACTCTCTAGATGAGCAGATGTTCGCCACCACGGGCATCGAAGACCCTTTGGCCTGCTCGAACAGGACAGGCTTCCCATCCAGCATCTTCATCAGGGTTGCCATCTCGTACTTGACATCCACTGGCCGCTTGATCCTCACCAAAAGCCCCCGCTTATCCAACTTATCGACGAACTCTCGCAGATTCATTGAATCACCCTATTTTCGTCCTCAGGACTTCAAAGCCCTTCTTCTCCATCGCTCTTGCCACCTTCTCCTGCAAATCTTCCCCCGGGGTGAGGGCTACCATGTTCCCCCCGAGGCCCCCTCCGGTCATTTTTGCCCCGATGGCACCTTGCTCTCGTGCCAAGTCGACCAAGAAGTCGAGTTCCTTGCACGAAACTTCGATCTCCTGCAACAGCTTGTGATTTTCATTCATCAATTTTCCAACCGCCTTCAAATCGTAACTCTCCAAAGCTTTCCGAGCTTCGTGTGCCAAGTCCTCCGCTTCTTTAAATATCTTGCCGTGTTTTTCCGGATATTTTTCCTTCCGCTCGCGAACCCCCGCGACCGCCGCTTTCGTGTTGGCGACGAGCCCGGTGTTCCCCACCACGATCTCGATGGGGCGCTCCAGCTTCATCCGCTCGATCACGTTCGGGGTTCCCCTCACGAACCAAATTAGCCCTCCGTAGGTCGCCGCGGTGTTGTCGATTCCAGAGGGGGTTCCGTGATATCCCTTCTCGCCCTCGTAAGCGAGCTCGTTAATCCGATCGTCCGAGAGGCCCAAGTTGAACTCATCTGATAAGGCTCGTGCGATCGCCGTGCAAGAGGCGGCACTCGCCCCGATTCCGCTTGCCGCAACCAAATCTCCTTTGAGGGTAATTTTGATTTGGTTTCGCGTCGTGTCAATTCCAGCGGCTTTCAAAATTCTCTCCATCGAGTCCTTTTGCTGCTCAAGCTTTTCCTCCTTGTACCCGGGAGTGGCCTTCCTTTGATCGTCTATGACCCAGCCCGTGCCCTCGAAAGGTTCCACGGTTGCGGTTGTCGCTCGATCAACCGCTGATACAATCGAGGGTATGTTATAAACAGTGAAGTGTTCGTTAAACAAAATTACCTTTCCAAATCCGCTGCCTTTCCCCATCGCCGCCCCTCCGAATTACTTCTCCACGGCTTTCCTTATCTTCTTCAGCTCTTTCAGCATCTCCGAGCCGATGTCGGACGCTGCAGCCCTGGGCATTCCGAAAAGGGGTCTTCCCCTCACGAGCCCGATTATCGCGTCCCTTATCTCCACGAAATCCGGCACGCCCCAGATAGATGCTTCAGCACCTCTAGCGCCCGGACCAGCAGTCCCGCCCATCCTGCCAGTATAGCCAGCTGTATGTACCTGCACGGAGCCGATGCCAAAACGCCTCGATATCGGCCCCTGGATGACATCGACCGACATCACGCGCGCATAAGGGACAACGTGCTTCATCTTCCACCAAACTCCCCTCTCCACCATCACCTCGTCTTCCTTCAACGTGTAGGAGATCGAGCCATAGTACTTTGGGATCCAATAAGCTAGGAAACCAAGAATCGCGAGCACTATGATTAGAGGTATAAGGAGGTATCCCCAACCTACTTGCCATACCTCAGGGGCATAGGTATACACTGCCCAAATCGGCAGCAAAGTTACAATCAATGGTACGATCGCCACGAGTCCGAGGTATATGAAGTAAACTCTTTTCAAATTTGGATTAGGGACGAATTTTTCCCCGACCTTCAATTGCATCCCTATTTAGAGAAAACTGCACGTTGTTAAAAGAATATCGATTGGATGGAATTCATTACCTGAGTTTAGGCAGGCCGTACAAGCTCGCCCTCATCCTTGGCAACATCGCCATGAAAACCGCTTGCTCAGTTAACCGGGTTCGGGCCAGCCTACCGCGGGAAAGGTAGCCTATGGCCCCCATGCGCTGGCCTATTCGCTTGATGCCCGACAAGCGCCCCATCGCCTCGCTCACCTCTCGCTTGCGAACGATGACTTCCTCGGTCACTTCGAGCGGATACTCGAAGCCGCTGCCGTGGCCGAGCGTGAGGTTGCCTTCGCGGTCGAAAATCGCACACCACTGGACATCGACAAAGCCCGAACGCGTGCGAGGGGCGGGCGCGAGCCCAGCCTCGATCCCGACGCCGAAATCATAGCTACCAGCCTTCAACGCTTGTTCGGCTCTCGAAGTTGCTCCTTCGATGATTTGAGCTTGATCTAAAGGCTGCGCGAAGGGCTTCTCGACTCTAATCCCCTTGACCCGTACGCGTCCTACGAGCGAGCGAAGTACGTTCCGCGTCGCCCTCAACTTCACCGGGTTCTTTGAACCAACTGCTATTTGTAACATCGTCCAACCTTAGCTTGGCATCTTCTTAAAAACACCACGCCCACTTAGTTTGGTAAGTTCAGCGTTTCTTGATGGGTTTAGTATGGGCTTATATGCCATGAAAACCGAGGGTAGCGTGGTAAAATGGCGAGGCTGGATGGTAAGATGGCGAGGCTGGACTTGGAGAAATACGCATCGATAAGTTCTTGGCTCAAAAGCATACGCGAGAACAACCCGAAGGGGAAGCTAACGGAGAGGGCGCGGGATGCTAGGATCGGCACGATGCGCGAGTTCTTGGAATTTCTCGGCTACGGCCCCGATGCCGGCATGAGCCCGGATGATCTGCTTACGGAAGCGCGGGCGAACTTGGACCCTACCAAAGGCCGGCTCATAGATTACTTCAATTGGCTAAAGGGCGAGCGCGTCCAGGGCTACGCTAAGCGGAAGGTGGGGATGCGGCACAACTCGGCCTTAACGTACCTAGCGTTCATGCGTGGGTTTTTCTCCCACAACGGCCTCGGGTTCGGAAGGTGGCGGATGCCGAAGCGCCAGGTCGCCGGGGTGAGCGCTGCGGATGAGGCAACGCCGATTTACGATTATGATGAGGAGGCTGAGAAGTCTGTGTTTAGAAACGAGCGGTTGCAACATTTCTTCGCTAACTTGGGTTTCCGGGATCAGACCATCGCGCTAGGTATGCTCTCGACCGGTGCCGACGCTGCCGATCTGTTTAATCTCAGCGTCGGCTTCGTGCGCGGTCAAAAAGACGAGCGCCGGCTGTTTTGGCACGGCAACCGAGCGAAGGACGTCGAGCCGTTCAAGACCTTCTTTAGTGAAGAGGCCACGCGGTTCATGCGACAATTTGCTGCACAAGAGCGGGGGAAGGCGAGGCCCAAGGACCCCCTGTTTGTAAATAGCTGGGGGAGGCGCTTGAACGTGCACGCGCTCGACATGACCTTCCGAGTGGCTGCCAAGCGGATGGGGTACGACGACTCCAACGGCAATCCCTTTAGGCCTAAACGTTTTCGACACTTGTTCAGGACGGCTTGCGCCATGGCCGGCGTGGACCCTGGCTTCGTCAATTGCTTCATGGGCCACAAGACCGACATTTCCGGGGGCTACCTCGAAAAGCCCCGGGGGCTCCTGCTTAAAGAGTACGTGAAGGTCGAGAGGTTCGTCTTGGTCTTTGGAAAATCGAGTGAGACGACGCGCCTCGCTGAAAAGACCGATGCGCTCGAGGACTTAATCGACGAGCGCGGTCGCCGGCTCAAGGCCCTCGAAGCCGAGCTTCGAGACGTAAGGGCTGAGCTAAAGGGTGTCCATGACGCTATCGCCGACTTCGTGCTTGAGCCGAGAACGGCCCGGGAGCGAGCCCAACGTTTCGCGGTGAGCATGATAAAGATGATAAAAGAGGTTGTCGAAAAATCGGGCGGCCCCTCGCTGAGCGATGCCGATGTGATATCATACTTCGCTCATGG
>JAUWBP010000060.1 GCA_030601665.1 Hadesarchaea archaeon
AAAATGTGGGCGTCCCCAGCGGCTCGAAAGCTCAGGCGGAACAAGCTCGCTTGGATAGGGCTTGCAATAATTTCCGCAATCGTGTTTTTTGCGATATTCGCGGATTTCATCGCCCCCTATGACCCCATTGAGCAAATGTACAATGAACGTGGGGAGTTGGTAAAGCTAGCTTCGCCATCTAGGCAGTTCTTGCTGGGGACCGACGATTTTGGAAGGGATATATTCAGCAGGATCATCCACGCAATTGGATTAGATTTAAAATTAGGGCTGGCATTGGTCGGATTGTGGACGGCAATAGGGGTACCATTGGGTTTAATCGCAGGGTATTATGGAGGGAAAATAGACTCCGCAATAATGAGGATGGTGGATGGGCTATACGCTTTTCCCTACTTGGTGTTTGCCATTGCGATGGCAGGGTTCCTCGGCTTCAGCCTAAGCACGATAGTTATAGCACTGGGGATTATCGGCTGGCCTCTTTTTGCGAGAGTTGTTCGCGGAAAAGCATTGGCTGTTAAATCTGAGGTTTATGTCGAAGCATCGAGGGCTTTCGGGGAAAAGGATAGAAACATAATGTTCCGGTATGTTCTTCCAAATTGTCTCGCCCCGCTAATCGTAATCACGACGTTATCGCTGGCCACCTCGCTCATTATCATCGCCGCTCTAACCTATTTGATCCCGGTAGGTGTGGCTCTCCATGAACCAGAGTTGGGTTCTATGTTGGCCGCTTCCTATGGGTACATGCGGGTGCAGTGGTGGTGGCCCACTTCCGTGGGGTTAACAATAGTGATAATCGTTTTGGGATTCAACTTTCTAGGAGATGGGCTGAGGGATGCCTTGGATCCAAGATTGAGGTATTAGGGCAGGAGAGAAAAATGGCGAAACCGCTATTAGAGGTAAGAGGTCTAAAAACATATTTTTTTACGGACGAAGGCACGGTGAAGGCAGTCGATGGGATAGATTTCGACATACAAGAAGGGGAAATCTTCGGGCTTGTGGGCGAGTCCGGCTGCGGCAAAAGCGTTACGGCCTTTTCCCTGTTGAGGGTAGTCCCAAGTCCGCCCGGAAGGATTGTTGACGGAAAGGTGATGTTCGAAGGCAGGGACCTGATGAAAATCAGCGAGAAGGAGATGAGGCGCGTTAGAGGCGCAAAAATCTCGATGATATTTCAAGACCCGCACTCTTCCTTAAACCCCGTCTTCACGATAGGCGACCAAATCGCGGAGGCAATCCAACTTCATCAAAAGATAGATGTAAAAGAATTGCCTTCCAAAGCTGCGGAAGCTTTAGATCTCGTTCGCATTCCCGACCCCGAAGATAGAATGTATCAATACCCGCACCAGTTCAGCGGAGGGATGAAGCAGCGCGCCATGATAGCTATGATGCTCGCTTGTAATCCAGCGCTCTTGATAGCCGACGAGCCAACCACGGCGGTGGACGTGACGATTCAGGTTCAGATTTTGGAGTTATTGAGGGAATTGAGACGAAAGCAGGGCGCATCCATCATGCTCATCACCCATAACCTGGGGGTGATAGCTGAGATATGTGATAGAGTCGCGGTGATGTATGCTGGAAACATCGTAGAACAGGCGGACGTGGTGAGTTTATTCGAGAAACCAAAGCACCCATATACCAGCGCGTTATTTGGCACCTTTCCGGGTGCGGAGAAAAAGAGGGGTGAACTTACGGTCATACCTGGCTTCGTGCCGAGCCTCGTTGCCCCTCCCTCCGGTTGTAAGTTTCACCCCCGCTGCCCCCATGCCAAGCCGATATGTACGAGGGAAATGCCGCCCATGGTTGAAGTGGATGAGAGCCATACCGTGCGGTGCCATCTCTACAAGGAGGGCAAAAGATGAGGTCGAAAACGGTCACAAAAATGGTCGAGGTCAGGGGCTTGAAAAAGCACTTCATAGCTGAGAGGGGGCTCTTCTTCGGGAGCAAAAAGTGGATCCTTGCCGTTGACGGCGTGGATTTTCACATAGAAAAGGGCGAGATCTTTGGTCTTGTGGGAGAAAGCGGGTGCGGAAAGAGCACGGTGGGTAAGCTGATATTAGGTCTATTGAAGCCAACGACGGGCAGGATATACTCCGATGGCCAAGACATAGCCGATATGGATGGAGGCGAGTTACGGAAGTTGAGAAGAAAGATGAGCATCGTGTATCAACACCCCTACTCCTCCTTCAACCCTAGGATGCTCGTCCGGGACATCGTGGGCAGACCCCTAGTGACATTTGGAATCGCCAAAGGAAGAGAGAAGAATGAGCTGGTTACAAAAGCGCTGAAGGAAGTCGGGCTCAACCCGGAGCATATGTTTCGTTACCCCCACGAGTTTAGCGGCGGCCAGCAGCAGAGGATAGCGGTCGCCCGGGTATTGGCTTTAAACCCAGATTTCGTGGTATTGGATGAGCCGACCTCTGCCCTCGATATGTCGGTTCAAGCGCACATACTGAATTTGCTGAATCATTTGCAGCAGAAGTACAATTTCTCATACCTCTTCATTTCTCACGACCTTAACGTGATAGAGCACATGAGCGATAGGATCGGGGTCATGTATGTGGGCAAGTTGCTGGAGGTGGCTACCAAAGAAGAGCTCTATAAAAACCCGCTGCACCCCTACACAAGATTTCTGCTCGATGCGGTACTGGTCCCAAATCCCAGGCGCCGACGCAAGCACGAGATATTGAAGGGGGAGGTGCCCAGCCCAATCAACCCTCCACCGGGCTGTAGGTTCCATCCGAGGTGCCCTTATGCTACGGACATCTGCAGGAAGGAATTCCCTGAACTCCTGGATATAGGAGGGAAACATCAGGTGGCTTGTCATTTAGTGAGTAGGAAATGACAGTTTTTCCAGAATTGCCACGATATTTTGTTGCCGCACACCTCTCCTCGATCCCAGAAAATTCCCCAACGCCCTAGCGTACTAAACCTATCTCATTTGCCATAATTTGAGGCGATTTTATGATAAATCGACAACCTTATAAAGATTAATACCCCAATTCTCATCGAGGTTGAAAGACCTTTAAAAAAAAAAGGAGGCAATAAGTGAGGACCGAGAAATTCAATAGTGCTTTACTGTCGACCCTAATAGTAGTCTCGCTGATGGCACCAGCCGTATCAATACTATTGGTTCTTACTGCTGGCCAAGTTTCCGCACAGTATGACCCTGAGAACATTGTCAGCACCAGTGAAAACGCTCACAGTTACACCCCAGACCAAACTGGCGATCCGTCTTGGCTCTTGTATGAAGAAGGCGCCCGCCCGCCCATAATGGTTGCTAAGGATATTGAAGGGGGGGGTAAGGTGGTGGCTGCTTCCATAGCTAATGCGCTCCGCAACGGCTATTGGAACGGAGGAATAGATGGGATCGCTAACCCCGATAACCATCTCGACGAACTGCTCCACGCAGCATTTCAATGGATGGTTTCTGGCGCGACGAAGGTGCTCTGGTACGAGGGATATGCCGTTTACGCCAACACCGAAAGATGCTCGGACATGATTGCTGCGCTCACGGCTAAGGGATATTCAATCAGCGCCACCGAGAATGAGTTCGAGAACATAGTCAATCTCGCGTCATATGACATCTTAGTCCTACCCAGCCTCCAGCTGGGCGATGCGGGCACGGGCGGCAACCCGGATCTATTGCCAGGTTCAGAGGTTGATGTTATCAAAAGCTTCGTCGATGGCGGCAAGGGACTGCTCGTTGCAGAGGGGAGCGATTATTTCGTTATGCAATTCTACAAGGTGCAAAACAAGATCTTGAAGGCGTTTGATTTCGGCATGTACTTCCAGAGCGACCAAGTGATAGACGATGTCAACAATTATGGGCCCCAAGCCGCCTGGAACTGGATGCTCACCGTTGATGTCGATATTACTCACCCAATCGGAAGTGCTTACCAAACGGCGACAGGTAAGACTATAATCGGCATACCCAGTGTTTGCTCCCTAGCTCCGTTGCCAACCTACGCGGTCACCGTGACCATCTCGCCAGGTTACATGGAGGGCCTGCCCGGGGGGACGCTCAATTACTACACCGTGAAAGTCACGAACATGGGCTCGCTCGAGGACAGTTACACTTTGGACAACACGGATAACTCCGACTGGGGATTGACGCTCTCGCAGAGCTCGCTCCTGAACGTCCCTGGCTTTTTCAACTTCAGAGAAGTTACGCTCAAAGTCGACATACCCGGGATCGCGGTGCCCGGTACGGTGGACAACATAACCGTCACAGCGACTGGAAGTGGGACACCCAACAGCTACGATACCCTAGCGATCGCCGGTAGGCAGATAAGGCCGACGATGGATGATGCCCAAGTGGTCAAGGGGGAACCAGACAGAACTGCCGGAGCCACGTCATTTATGTACGTCGGAAGCTCCACGACAGGTAGGTATAAGGACGAGAATGCATTCCTGAAGTTCGACCTCCAGGGAATTGCATCCAGTGGTGACATTACGAGCAATAACGCAAGGCTTTTCCTCTATGGATTCATTGTAAGTGGAACTCCCGGCAAGAACGTAGAACTCTACAGCGTCGAAAACGATACCTGGGTCGAGGAAAATATAAATTGGAACGATGCGCCGAATTTGGAAAACAGTCTTGGTCTGACGGCGGTGACCGAAGGGGCCTACTGGTACTCTTGGGATGTCACGAGTTTTGTGGAGCAGGAGTTTGGAAGCGACCAGATCGCAAGCTTCGGCATCACGCCTGAGACGGAGGGTAATGAGTACCCTGACAACTTCTCCTATGGATTCGACACGAAGGAATTCAGCGCTTGGGCACACCCACGCATCGCCATCGGGAGCAACGTTTGGGTGACCATTGATCCCGAATACCGGGAAGGCCTGCCAGGTGGGACGCTCAAGTACACCGTAAATGTATGGAACATGGGCTCGCAAACGGACACCTACGACTTGGAGAACACGGATAACTCCGGCTGGGGATTGACGCTCTCACCCACCTCGCTTTCGCTTTCAGCGGGTGAAAAAGGAACAGCCACCCTAAGCGTCACCATACCCGAGAACGCGAGGATATGCGTCGATAATGACAACATTACCGTCACCGCGACCTTGCAGGGGGATAACACGGTAAAGGATGACGCCTGGACCATAGCGCATCCCGCTAAGAGAGTAAAGCCAGCGATGCCAGATACCACTACTAAGGGCGGAATGAATCTAGGTCTGCCCCCCACCATTTGGGGCATCGATGACGCGATTTACGCCGGACATTATGCGGGCGGACCCGAGCGGGGATGGCTGAGGTTCGACCTTGAGGCGATCCCGTACCTCGAGAACATCGAAAGGGCTAGGCTCAACCTTACCACTAGCTCAGCGTTTGGGCTGGATACCGGGACGAGGAATGTGTTAAACGATGGCGTGATAGTTCAAGTCTACAGCGTGGCCAACGACACTTGGATAGAGGATGAAAACTGGACCAGCACGCCCCCGATTGATAACTACCTCGATACCCGCGCAGTGACTAAGGCGGATACAAGGTACTCTTGGGACGTCACGGACTTCGTGAAGCAGGAGTTCCAATCCGACAAGGAGGCGAGCTTCGCTTTGGTCCACTTGGGGGAGAACATAGACACCGTCAATAAAGCCGCTGAATTCATCTCAAGGGATGAGTGGGATGCTGAGAATAAATGGCCATATCTGGAAATCCTATGCACAGCGCAGCTGCCGACGCGAGAGGTGCGCACATCCATCTCGCCGATATTCCAAGGTGGTGTCGGGCTCGGGACGACGCTCACCTACACCGTTACCGTCACCAATACTGGCACCGACCCGGACAGCTATGTCCTAGACAATAGCGATACCGAGGGCTGGGATCTGTCCATCTCGCCCTCGACGCTC
>JAUWBP010000016.1 GCA_030601665.1 Hadesarchaea archaeon
CGATAGGCCTCTGCTCGGCTGGCTTTAAGAGTTTGCGCAGCATACCCCCCAGCACAGCTCCCATGCCGACCAGCAAAGCGTAATTCACCAGAGAGAAAATAATATCGGTGAAAAAGAATCCAAATACCTCCATTTGAGTTATCGAATAATTAAGGCCCACGTCAGCAGGTGCCAAAATGAGGAAATACGCAAAAATAAGCCCGCCAACGAGCAGGAAAAGAAAACCTGTCATACAACCAATCCGAAGGTGCTTGGTCCACCTACGAGCCTCCTTGGCAAACAAATATCCTGCTATGCCACCAGCTGCCAAAACGGCGATGAAACCGGCCCCAATCATCAAGAGGAGAAAACCCAAAACGAAGCCCAGCAGGACAGGCTTCAAATAATGCGTCCTAGCAATCCCACGGGAGAACAAAAACATCATCGCACCAACTAAGGCAAAGAGGATAACAGCATATACGCCAAAAACTAGCGGCTTGTTGAGGGTGTTTACATAAAGCCTGGAGGACTCGGATTCCGCATAGTAATTGTCGCCGGGAAACCGAGCCCTGTAACAGAATATCCCCGCGCTAGGAGCGTCGAGCAGCAGGGTAAAATATCCATTTTCTTCAGTACTGGACGAGCTCGCGTTGACCTCGTTGTCCAAAAGGAGCTTGTAGAGAATTATGTTTTCTCCCGCTATGCCCAAGTTTTCCTCGGTCGTTCTTAGGTAACCGCTAAAGGTTATGGTTTCTCCCACAGCTGGATCAGGATTATCAACCTCACAGCTCAATGACACGAACTGATTCTCCGTATTATCCGCATAGAAGACTTCATAGGCGAAAAATGAACCCCATGACTCCTTTTCAAGAGATTTCTGAGCTCCTTCGAGCGTCAGACCGCTTGGAGTACTTGGGTCCGCGCTAGCGACCGCGAAGGAAGAAAGATGAACTAGGCCTATAACTATCAGACCGAGCAGCGCTAACCTGGAAGGGAGCTTGTTCATCGTCCCACCCTAGACCTCGGGAATTAATAAACAAGCGCCCCACGGCAGCAATACTTATTTAAATACAGTTTCTAGGGTTGAAAAGGTGGCGAGGGTAGAAAAATGACAAAAGAAAAAATGTACGGTTGGAGAGGAACAGTCCTCAGAGTGGATTTGACGAGAGAAAAAATTACCAAGCAACCGTTGGACAAAGAGGTAGCGGCGAAATTCATTGGTGGAAGAGGCCTGAACACAAAAGTTCTCTTCGACGAGGTGAAACCAGGAATTGATCCGTTGGGCCCGGAAAATGTGCTGTGTCTCTCCTCGGGTCCCCTCACCGGCACCTCAGTGAGCCTATCGAGCAGGATTGAGGTTAGCACTCTCTCCCCCTACAGTGGCATCTTAGGGGATGGGAATTCTGGAGGCGAGTTCCCAGCATTTCTCAGGCTTGCGGGATATGATCAAATCATTATAACTGGCAGGGCGAGTAACCCGAAGTGCCTCTGGATAAACGACGGAAACGTTGAGCTGAGGGATGCCTCGGACCTCTGGGGCAGGACCACGTGGGAGACCACGGACATGCTGCATGAAGAACTGGGCAAAGATGTCAAGGTTGCGAGCATCGGCCAAGCTGGAGAAAACTTGGTCAGGTTTGCATGCACGGTCTTTGATAAATATTGCACCGCGGCTAGGGGCAGCGGTGCTGTGTGCGGTTCCAAAAAACTAAAGGCGATCGCGGTAAGGGGCACTGGAAAGGTGGAGCTGGCGAAGCCAGATGAATTCGAGAAACTAGCTCGAGAAGATAGGGAGTACTTTCTGAAGGACAAATTTCAGCGAGAAATCCATAAATATGGCACGCACCTTGGCGTGATTCGCTGGGGACCGGACTATAGGTACTTCAAGAAATCCTTACGCCCAGAAGAGATCCCGGATGGACTCAAACCGGAGGGGTGGAAGAAGTACGAACTCGGAAGGTACGGTTGTCATGGCTGTGTTGTCGCGTGCAAGGATGTTTTTCGAATACCAGAGGGCAAGTACAAGGGGGAAGTAGGAAAATCCCTCGAATATGAGACAATCTTCTGCACTGGCATCAATTGTGGTATCCTAGATCCATTAGCAATAATGGAAATGGGTAACCTCGCCGATAAATATGGGTTGGACACAATACCGCTCGGCAACACGATAGCCTTCGCCAAAGAACTCTACAACAGGGGAATAATAACAAAGGAAGATACTGGTGGGCTTTCACTTGATTGGGAAAATGTCGACGCCCAAATCGAGCTCATTCACCAAACTGCTTTGAGGGAAGGCTTTGGCAACCTGATAGCTGAAGGGATGTACAGTCTTGCAAAAATCATTGGGAGAGGAGCCATGGACTATTGTTACCACGTCAAGGGGCTCAGCCGCGGTCCTCCCAATTATCCCGTTGGAGTTTTCACCTTAGCTCATGCGACTTCTACCAGGGGCGCCGACCACCTCAGGGGAAGAAGCTGGTCATTCGGCGAGAACGACCCTCATCTCTTTCCGGAATGGGTGAAAAAGGGGCTGGTATCAACAGAACCCGTACCAGCTCTCATTATCTCTGAGAACGCTGTCACGCTTACGGACACGATTGGGCGCTGCAAGGGGAGCGTCAACAACTGGCCCAGCGCCGTGCCACTCGTGTTCAAGTACCCACTCTGGGACGGCTTGGCGAAGCTGTTAACTGCGGAAACCGGCTTCGAGTACGATGCGGCCAAAATAGTGGAGGCCGCGGAGAGGGTATACAGCCTTGAAAGGGCATTCCTCATCAGGCAGGGAATCACGAGAAAGCACGACAAGCTTGTGTTGTGGCCACAAAGGAAGGGCACTCCCGAGGAAAAACAAGACCTGGAAGACCACGCGAAAATGCTCACTGAGTATTACGAGATACGCGGCTGGGATTCCGAGAACGGTGTCCCGACCAGGCAGACGCTGGAACGCTTGGGCTTGAAGTACGTGGCCGATGAAATCGAGGGACATGGCCCTTACCCAGAGTGGGAAGGTCCATCGCTTTGGCCCTTAGATAGATATCCTCACGGCGGGACGCGCACCTAGCGTCGCTCAGTCTGTCCCTTTTTCTCTTTTTCCTTGAGGGCTCTCAGAACTCGCTCAGGGGTGAAGGGAGTATCATACAGCCTGATGCCGACCGCGTTGTAAATTGCGTTGGAGATTGCCGGAAGAGGACCATTTATGTTTACTTCGCCCACGGGTTTTGCTCCGTAGGGACCAGTTGGTTCGTAGCTAGGAACCAAGATGGTTGTGATTTTTGGGATATCTGGCGCGGAAAATATTTTGTAATCGCTAAAGGATGGGTTTAGCATCCTTCCCTTGTCGTCGAAAAAGAACTCCTCGGTGAGTGCATAACTTATGCCATTCAAAATTGCACCCTCAACTTGTCCCTCAACAAGCTTTGGGTTAACCGCCGTTCCGCAGTCAACGGCCGCCACGTAGGAGAGCACTTTGACCTGTCCAGTTTCAGTGTCGACCGCGACCTCCGCAAAGTGAGCGGCAAATGATTGAGGAGGCAACCGGCTGAGCTCAGACGCCATTGCCCCGATTTGGAACTGATCCTTGCTGTATAGTGCACGTTTAACTATCTGGCTGAACTCTACTCGCTTCCCACTTTTGCTCGATATGACGACCTTGTTCTCGATTCGCAAGTCCTCTTTTGGTTCCCCCAGCATGTCCGCCACCACATTCAAAATCTGTTCCTTAATTTTTTCAGCCGTTTTGAGAACGGCCATACCTGATAGGTAGGTGGTACCTGATGCATAGGCCCCCTTGTCGAACGGCGTGATATCTGTGTCAGAAGGATACACGATGACGTCTTCTACTGGGATATCAAGGGTTTCAGCGAAGATTTGAGCTAACACTGTATCAGCGCCCGTCCCCAGGTCGGCCGCGCCGATTAGGAGGTTGAATGAACCATCGTCGTTCATCTTCGCAAAAGCCGATGCCATATCGATCAGAGGGACCGTGCCGCCTTGCACCATGCAGGACATACCAACAGCATATTTAACTGGGCCCTTGGGTTGGTTCTTGTACCGCTCACGCTTTTCGCGCCATCCAAAAATCTCAGCGCCCTTGTCAATGCACTCGGGCAGCGAGCAGCTCTCAACGACCATCTCGACTCCCTTCCCCGTCTCGCTCAGGGCCTTGAAGATTGGGGAGGTCTCGCCCTTCTTGATCGTGTTCATCTTCCAGAAATCCATGGGATCCATTCCAATGGTCTCGGCCATCTTATCCATCATGACCCCCATGGGGAAAGCCGCCTGGGTTACTCCATAGCCTCGATATGCCCCTCCTGGAATGAGGTTGGTGTAAACAGCATCGGCGATCCATTTGATGTTTTCGCAGTGGAAAAGGGGAAGGGCCTTGGCGCAGGTGTTGTTCATGACCGTCATCGCGTGGGAACCGTAGGCTCCGGCGTTGCTTAGAACCTTGAGCTGGATAGCCGTGAGAGTCCCGTCTTTTCTAACACCAGTCTTGGCCCACATTACCATCGAGTGGCGGACCCGTGCCGAAGTGAATTCCTCCCTTCTGGTGTAGACCAGCCGAACAGGACGCTTGGTTCGCATGACCAGCATTGCGCAGACATCATCTATGAGCACTTCCTGTTTACCCCCGAACCCGCCCCCAATGCGCGGCTTGATTACACGTATCATCCTCACAGGGACCTGCAAGCACTGGGCGACGATCCTGCGAACGTGGAAGGGAACCTGTGTGCTTGTGCGGACCACCAAACGTCCGGCGTGGTCCAAGTAGCAGATACATGTGTGAGGCTCAATGCTACAGTGCTGTTCGTGGTGGGTCTTGAACTTGTGCTCGATGACGAAATCCGATTCCTTTATCCCCTGCTCGAAATCCCCCACTTCCAGGTCAATGTGAGCGCAGTGATTGTGGTTTGAGTCGTAAAAGACTGGTATGGGATATTTGCAATCGGGCTCATCGTGGATGACGGGGGCTCCTTCATCCATCGCTCGCTCTGGATCGAAGACCACTGGCAGGAGTTCGTACTCAACCTTGATCAACCCCAGTGCTTTTTCGGCAATTTCCTCGGTCTCGGCTGCGACGGCTGCTACTCGATCTCCGACGTGCCGAACCTTGTTGTCGAACATCACGATATCGTAAGGGGATGGCTCGGGCCAGTTCTGTCCCGCGCTCGTGTGAATCACGCGAGGGGTATTCTTGTAACAAAGCACTGCGTGGACACCAAGCAGGGCCTCGGCCTTGCTCGTGTCGATGTTTTTGATCCGGGCGTGAGCATGGGGGCTCCATAGGATTTTGGCGTGCAACATTCCTCTGAGCTCGATATCGTCTGCGAAGAGAGGCTTTCCTAGCGCGAGCGAAAAGGCGTCCACTTTTGGAACGCTCTTTCCAACAACCTTGAATTCCCTCATTTTCTCCCTCCTCCCACAACAATTCCAACCCAAATATCGTCGCCGTCTTTTAACACTTTGTCCAGGTGTGCCAACTTGTTGTTGATAAATATCCTGAGATGCTCCAGTTCATTTTCCTTGAATCCGATATTCGCCAACATCGTCCTGACTGTCGCGTCGTCGGACAGCTCCTGCTCAAAGTTTCTTTCCTCCCGCAAACGTTTCAGGACAGGCATCAGCTCGATTTTTACACGAATCGTCATGCTGTGGTTCCCATTGCCTGTATTTTCACACAAACCTTATAAACATAACACTGTTATATTTTTCTGGTTTACATGAGGGCTTATCTCGACAATGGCGCGACGACCCCGGTTGCAAAGGAAGTGGTCGAGACCATGTTGCCATATTTCACCGAGCGTTTCGGGCACCCAACTTTCCTCTACTCGCTCGGGCAGGAGGCGGCCGATGCGGTCGATCAATCACAAAAAACCATCGCGAGAACTATCAACGCGAAATCCGGTGAGATTCTCTTCACCTCTAGCGCGACCGAAGCCAATGATATCGCCCTACGCGGGGTGGTCTATGCCAATCGCAAGCGAGGCAATCACATTATCACCACGAAAATCGAGAACCCGTCCATACTGCGAACGTGCGAGCGGCTCGAGGGGGAGGGTTTCAAGATAGATTATCTGCCGGTAGATGGCGAGGGGTTCGTCGATGTTAGCAAGCTCAAGGAAAAGTTGAACGACAAAACGATTCTGGTCAGCGTTGCGAACGTCAATGACGAGATCGGCACGATTGAGCCCGTCGAGGAGATAGGAAAGCTTCTTCGCGACCAAAAAGAGAAAATTTACTTTCACGTCAACGCCGCCGCAGGCTACGCTCGGGTGCCATTTGACGTCGAGCAGATTGGCGCTGATCTCGTGAGCCTGAGCGCACACAAGATTCACGGCCCTAAAGGTGTGGGGGCACTCTATATCAGAGAAGGGACGCCTGTAGAGCCAGTTTCATACGGCTACATTTCCCTTTTCAAGCTCAAGCCCGGGACCGAGAACATTCCAGGGATAGTGGGCTTAGCCAAGGCTGCTGAGCTCGCGTTTGATGGCTTTGAACGACACACAAACCACATGAAGAAGTTGCGCGACAAGCTTATCTCGGGTTTTGAACGCGTGCCCTATTCCGTCATCAACGGACCACGGGGGGACAAGCGGAGCCCGGCCAATGCCAGCTGCTCTTTCAAGGGGTTAGAAGGCGAGTCGATGTTGATGCACCTGGACCTGAACGGAATCTCTGTCGCTACTGGTTCGGCCTGCTCCACGACCAAGCTCGAGCCAAGCCACGTCCTTACCGCGATAGGGGTAAAGCCAGAAGTTGCGCACGGGACGATAAGGTTCACCTTGAGCAGATATAACACCGAGGAGGAAATCGACTACACGTTAGAAGTTGTGCCCCGCGTGGTCGAGCAACTCCGGAAGATAAGCCCAGTAAAACCAGAGGAGTTGTGAGGTGGGAATATGCCTGTGGAATACACGGAGCGCGGAATGCTCAAATACACCAAAAAATTGATCGAGCGCTTCAAGAACCCAAAAAACGTCGGTGAGATAGAGAATCCTACTGTAGTGGCGACCGAAGGAGATCCAACTTGCGGCGACATGTTCAAGATGTTTCTCAAGATTGAGAACGGCCGAATTGAGGATGTAAAGTTCCTCTCCTTCGGCTGCGCGGCAAACATCGCAACTGGAGACATGACCGCCGACCTCATAAAGGGAAAAACCGTGGAAGAGGCCGGGAAGCTCCAGATAAAGGAAATTGCGGATGGATTGGGCGGGCTGCCGGCCATAAAGATGCACTGCGCGACGCTCGCTTACAGGACCCTAAAGAAAGCGCTCACCAAGTACAAGCAAAAGCAGGCCGGCGGTGCCCAAGCCCGACCTAAGGGATAGCGATGTCGCTCCCGAGCGGTGAGATTTTTGTCCCGCGGTTCAGGGGCGAGTGCCTTCTCTCCCGAGGAACCGAGGTGAGGGACCTTCTCAGGCTTCGTGAGGAAACTGTACTCTACGTTCAGCCCTGCACCTCGGAGCGCGGGAAGCTCATGGCAGATATCGAGCTCAGGAGTGGGGATACTGAGTGCATCGACTCGAAGACGCTGTGCGCCCTGCTCGAGATTCACCGGCGGAGGTTCTCGGAACTCAAATGCAGCCGGAACTTGGGGGTGGCCAAGCTAATGTGGAAGGGAAGAGAGATTAGCATCTTCAAAAACGGAAAAATTAAAATTCAACGAGCCCTCAACCGAGAAGAGATCATCCGAGTGGCCAACTCCGTGGCCCGCCTCATCTGGGGCGCGGAGCTCTGTGAGGTCTGTGGGCAACCAGCGCTGAACTGCGCATCTGGTGCGTGTGGGAAGTGTACACAGGAGGAGCGAGTTTCAATAGAACTGGACGAGCTGCCTAACGCGGAGCTACTACAACAGAGCCAAATCAACCTGCAACGGGCCCGGAAGGCCGCCCCTGAGGAGTCCGAACGGTTGCTCAACATGGCGCGTTACCAGGCGCTTTTCTTCGCCATAGAGGCCCCCAGAAAAGAGGATGCGGTTCCCGGGCTGGTACTGCTTGCTGAAGCTTTGCAGTCCGGAGTACCGCCCAAACGCTAAAACCCTTATTATAACAGTGTTATGTGATAACCATGAGACCCCCCTGCGAAGTTGTGGTCAAAGAGGTCCTCCCCGCGATAAGGGCAATGTTGGTCAAGGAACTCATCGAGCGCCATCACCTCAGCCAAGTTGAGGTGGCGCACAAGCTCGGGATCACCCAACCGGCGGTGAGCCAGTACCTACGGATGCTCCGGGGGGCCGGTCGAGGCGGCACCCTGCTCAAAAATATCAAGAAACACGTGCAAGAACTCGCGGACGATATCGCCCGGGGCAAGCTGAAGCACAAACAAATCATTGAGCGCTACTGCATGATTTGCCACTCGATGGGACAGCGGGAAATCATCTGCTTACTTCACATGCGGGCTGCACCCTACCTGAAGCGAGAGGGGTGCAAGATTTGCCTTCCTAGGGATAGATCTTGAGAGCACCGCCAGTGGATGCCCCTTGCTCTTGAACTCGAAAGCTTTGTACCAGCCGAACGGCACGCGGATTACCAAAAAACCGTTCTCTTTAAGCTTCGTCTCAACCTGGGTGAGTAGCTCAACCGCGCAGAATGGGGATGCTAGGTCCTCGGAAAGATGAGCAAATGGGAAAAGTGTGATATTCCTCGTTTTCACCTTTGATGCTATATTTTTAATCTCTCCCACCGCACCATCGACAACATTTGTTTGTCCATCGACCTTTTCGACGCACGCAAAAACTATCAGCGGGTTACGCATCCCACCGGCTTTTCGGTCATGACTGATCTCCTCGGCGAACTTCGCCCGCTCCTTGACCTGGTAGTTCACGTAGTCCGCGTGTACGAACAGTAGTTTCACGTGCTCACCTGGAGCCGGGGGCCGGACTTGAACCGGCGAATAGCGGGTCTGCAGCCCACCGCCTTAGCCACTAGGCTACCCCGGCATCAAATTCCTTTATAACGTTGTTATATAAAATTTAGCGGGATACCATGGGTAGGCAGAAAGTCGTCTGTTTGGTCTCGGGAGGGATAGATTCTCCGGTCGCCTGTGCCTTGGTCGCGAAGAGCTTTGATATTCTTCCACTTCACTCCTGCCTCTACCCATACACCTGCGAGGAAACTTTTCTGGTTGCCATGAAAGTACTCGAGGACCTCAGGGAGAAGGCGGGGTTCGAAAAGGTTATCGTATACCCATGGCCGAGAATTTTGAGAACCATCCTCGATAATCGCCAGTACAGGAACTACGCCTGCCTTGCGTGCCGGAAAAGCATGTTCAAGGTCGCCGAGCTCATTTGTGAGCAGGAGGGAGCGACGGGCATCGTGACCGGTGAGTCGTTGGGGCAGAAGGCGACCCAAACCTTGGTCAACTTGGGTGCGACCTCGCGCGGCATCCACTTCCCGATCCTTCGCCCCTTACTGGGTCTCGACAAGCTTGAGATCGAGCGCCTCTCGAAGCACCTCGGCATCTGGCACGAAGTGCATGCAGGGTGCTGCTACGCGACCCCGAAATACCCGCGCACTCAAGCCGACCCAAAGGTGCTCGATGGATTGCTGGACGAGCTCCGCATCGATGAGATGATCAACAGGGAATTCGAGAACGTGCTAGAAGTCCGCACTTTCAAGGAGGATTTCAAAGGTTACCTCGAAACGTTAGCTTAACAGACCCCTGAACTGCGCCAGCTCCCGTTCATGTTGCTCGCAGAATTCTGGTTGCGAGAGTTGAGCCTCGAGCATTTCTTCCTGCCAGTGGGCATTCCATAGCCTGCATCGTTTGTCCCCGCAGAAGGGGTCGAGCTTGAGGTGGTAGAATACCGCTTGCATGACATAGCCCTTCATGACCTCAGTCAAGCACTCATCGTCGTAGTCGATGAACCTACCACGGAATTTTTCCTTCAACTCCTCCAGCTGAGCGTCGGTTCCCCCCAACGCTGCATACCGCCGCTTCAGGACGTAGAACTCCTTGGGCCTAGCTGGGGCCTCGACAATGCCAGTGGAGGAGATCAGCGATGGGAAACCATAGACGCTCACGCGCGCATGATACCTCCGGTCACCCTCGTCGAAAGTACCGAAGAGACGATTCGTGAAAGCGATGTGCGCGTGCCCGATGTCGAACTCTCCCTCGGGGATGAACTCCCGAAGCACCGCCTGAAGTTTAAATCCGTCGTATAGGAGCCCGACGAGCTTAAGGCTCGGGTCACGCAGGAGTTTCCGCTCAAACTCGACCTCACCGGGGAGCGGCTCGAACTTCACGTTTGGATTCGTCAAATCGCGGACCTTTGTACCCGCTATCCTTCTCGCCAGGTCTTCGGTCTCACCCAAACCGGCCTTGATGAAAGGGCCTCTAAGATCGACCGAAACATGCCCCAATTTTTCCCTAAGATAACTGACGATCTCACGAAGGTCGAGATTTTTCGTCGATGGGTCTTCGTAAAGGTGAATGTTCAACGAGAGCTTACTTAAGTTCGCGAAGTTTTTCATAAGCGACCTCGGCAGCGCGCTTGCCCGAGAGCAGCATCGCACCAAAAGTCGGGCCCATCCTGGGGAGCCCGTAAGCCGTTGCCACAGCCATCCCCGTGACGATCAGGCCGGGGTAAACCTCGCCCGTGTGCTCAACCACCAAGTCCTCAGATCGCTCGACCCACATCGCGCCGTAACCTGGGACTTTTACCAAACCCCGCCTCTCAAGCAGCCTCACCACAACAGCGTCGTGACCGGTAGCGTCGATGACGAGCTTAGCCTCGAGCCCAACCGGGTCGACGCATGTCAGTTCCCTGGGTAAGGTTGAAACCGGGGTCCAGTTAACGACGACCCCTCCCACACGATTTTTCTCTCGGAGCACTACGTCATCGATTAGCGTCATGTTAAGAACTTTTGCGCCCGCGTCGCATGCCGAGGCGATTAGCTTTGAGCAGGCGTGCGGACCATCGGCGACGTAAAGGCCCTTTGAGGACTCCGCGTAAGGCACACCGAGCTCATCGAGAATTTTCTGAGCAGGGGCGCGGAAGGTGACCTTGTTCATCAGGTACCCGCCTATCCAAAAGCCGCCGCCCAAGTAATTGTTCCGCTCGACGATGAGGGTGCCCACACCACGCTTGGCAAGCCCCTTCCCGGCCATCAAACCGCTCGGGCCGCCTCCTACTATGATGACATCGCTCTCAGCGTACTTTTGGAAGTCCCGCATGAAACTCTCAACGATAGCTCGGGTGATCTCCTTCTCTCCCGCAGGCTCGAAAGTTGGCATGTCGCTCCCTCGATTAACGTGCTCCTTTCTACTTATATTTGCTTCAGCTCGAGCTCGAGAGTTCGTTGGCACCGCCCATGCGATAGCCACGGGGATCGAGTATAGCGGACGTGTAACCAAACCCTTTCAATGTGCCTACTATCTCCCGCTCAAGCTCCCGCGCGCGGGGCAGTTCCTCCTTGCTCACCTCAACCCTCGCCAACTCGCCGTGATCGCGGACTCGTACGACGCGGAACCCTAGCGAGCGGATGAATTCTTCACCCCTCGCAATGCGCTCGAGCTTCTGGGCGGATATCTCTTGCCCGAATGGCACCCTTGAAGCAAGACACGGGTTAGCTGGTTTATCGGAATTGGGCAGGCCATATTTTGTCGCCAACTCACGGACCTCCTCCTTCGTCAGACCTGCCTCCGCAAGCGGACTCACCACTCCAAACTCGCGGATGGCGCGAAGGCCCGGCCTGTAGTCGGAGAAATCATCGAAATTCGTTCCGTCGAAAATTTTCTTGGGCCCGAGCTCCTTGCGGACTCCATCCAACTTTCGGAGCAACTCACCTTTACAATAGTAGCACCGCTCCGGCGGGTTTGTGGCGAAGTTTGGGTCCTCGAATTCATTCGTGATGATGGTAATGTGCTTGATGCCGATATGCTCGGCAGCTTTCTTGGCCCATTCAACCTCCCCGGGTGGGTATGTCTGAGAGATAGCGGTGACCGCGACGGCTCGCTCGCCCAACACTTCGTGGGCAACCGCGCAGACAAGCGAGGAGTCGACCCCGCCCGAAAAAGCGATGACCGCGCTCTCGCAGCCTCGAATGATCGATTTGAGATGCTGGAGTTTCTCGTCGAGTGACATAGTTCGTTACCTTTTGAGTGGTGGGCCCGGAGGGATTCGAACCCTCGACCTTCCGGTTATCAGCCGAACGCTCCAGCCAAGCTGAGCTACGGGCCCCGTTAAGGACTTGACCACGTTGTTTAAATTTCTTCTGAGAAATTCGGCGGTCCACATTCAAAGGGCTTGTGAATCAAGGGGGCTCGATCCTTTGCGCGCGGCCGGGACGACCTCTTGGTACAAGCGCCAAGCGAAAAAATAAAAAAAAAATAGAGAAATTAAAGTAGCCCTAGGCGTTCTTCTGAGAAATTAAGAAAGCTATCGCTAACCAACAAGAACGCCCCAGAACCTGTCCACATCTACTAACGTGGTGGGCCTCTTCTTTCTGACCGGTGCTTCTGGAAGCAATCCCTGCAATAAACAGGTCTGCCCTCGGTTGGCTTGAAGGGAACCTCGCACTCCTTGCCACAATCGGAGCACGTCGCCTTAGTCATCTGGCGAGGACCAAAATCTCTTCGACCACCGAATCTTCCGCCGTATGCCATTTTCTAACACTCCTTTTTTTTCTCGAACACAACTCGAAGAAACGTCCTGAACTGTTTCTCTGACAAGCTTTTCCTTAGAAAAGCCCGTTGTGTTCCATATTGCAGGTTAGTAAGG
>JAUWBP010000071.1 GCA_030601665.1 Hadesarchaea archaeon
CTCTCAAATTCATCTGACACGAGGGCTTTCCCAAGACCGATGCCCGGGCACTCCTCTGAAACCTCGAACCTGCAGTCGTTGTCACTCGTTTTGAGCGAGAACGGGTAAAAGCTGCAGATGAGCGGCCGGACGTTGTAAATCCTGCATGCTTTCCCGTCCAGAAAAACACACTTCCCATTCCTCTTTTTCATTCGGTAACGGTAAGGTTGGATGCTTAACAAGCGAGAGGCAAATGAAAGCGGTCTCAAACCCGTTTTATTGGATATTTGTATGACCTCGGATTCGAGCAACAGGACGTTTCGCCCACGATGTGAGCTATCGCCACAACACTGGGCACACCGCTGACACTCAAAACGCACCTTTTTTGGATAACGTATATTCACTTGTTCGCCTGCCCTATTATTACTTAAGCGCGGCTATTTTTACACCTTTTCATCGACCTATCATCGGCACATCCGCAGAAAATACTCGTGCAATCGTGTATCTGGGGTGAGCTCCGGGTGAAAAGCTACGGCGAGCAGGCCGCCCTGCTGCACGGCGACGATCTTTCCCTGGAACTTCGCTAGGACTTGGGCATCTCCCCAGACCTCGCTTGCCGCTGGGGCACGAATGAACACGCCCCTGAAAGGCTCTTTGCCTAGCGTCGAGATTTCTAGCTCGGCCTCAAAGGACTCGCGCTGCCTACCGAATGCGTTTCGAATGGCGCTGATATCCATCAATCCAAGCAGTGGTTGTTTAGTTCGTGCAATCTGCTCGTCGCCGCGCTTCGCCAACACTATCAATCCTGCACACGTGCCTAAAATTGGCGTACCGTTCTTCGCGAGCCACTTGACCCGCTCGAAAAGCCCGGTCATCTGCATGAGCTTGCCTATCGTCGTGGACTCGCCACCTGGAATTATGATGCCGTCCACACCATCGAGTTCAGCAGGCATGCCGACCCAGACTGCCTCACCCTCGATGCCAAGCTTTTGCATCGCCCGCTTCGCCGCTTCGAGGTGCTCGCTAACCGCGCCCTGGAGGCCGATGATGCCTATCTTCATGATTACCACCTACCAAAACCCATCCACTAAAAGTGATCTTCTTAAACGCCCCTAGCCTGCAGCTTCTCTTCAGCCTTAAGGGTCTTGATGTCGATTCCGCGCATAGTCTGTGGCAGGTCCTTGCTGACCTCAAGCAGAACTTGTGGGTCATCGTAATAACGGGTTGCCTCGACGATCGCTCGAGCCATTCGCGCTGGGTCGCTCGATTTAAATATGCCAGACCCAACGAAGACGCCGTCAACGCCCATCTGCATGACCATCGCACTATCGGCCGGCGTCGCAATTCCTCCAGCGCAGAACCAAACGACTGGAAGGCGCTGCAGCTTTGCCGTTTCCTTGACGAACTCGACGGACACCCGATATTCTTGCGCCTTTGCCTCAAGCCCATCGTGCTTAAGCTCTGCGAGTTCAGCTATCTGGCGTTTTGTAAGTCGGATGTGTTTCATTGCCTCGACGATGTTTCCGGTGCCCGCCTCGCCCTTCGTCCGGACCATAGCAGCACCCTCATTTATCCTCCGCAAAGCTTCACCCAAATCACGGGAGCCGCAGATGAAAGGAATTTTAAACTTGCTTTTATCGACGTGGAACTCCTCATCGGCGGGTGTGAGCACCTCGCTCTCATCTATCATGTCCACGCCGAGGGCTTCGAGCACTTGGGCTTCCCCAAAGTGACCTATCCGACATTTTGCCATGGCTGGAATCGTGACGGCGTTCATGATCGCCTCGATTACCGCCGGGTCAGCCATGCGAGCGACACCACCGGCCGCTCGAATGTCGGCTGGTATCGCTTGGAGCGCCATCACCGCAACCGATCCAGCTTCCTCTGCTATGATCGCCTGCTCCGGGTTCGTCACATCCATGATCACGCCGCCCTTTTGCATTTTAGCAAACCCGCGCTTCAGGCGCTCGGAACCGAAGACTATCTCCACACTATCGCCTCAAACTACAATAGTTACGGACATCTAATAAAAATGAGTGGCTCTGTGTTCTTGCGGCACACGAAGGGCTGGCGAGCGAGGTGTGAGGTCTGCGGCAGGGAAGCGAAAGATATCTCATCCACGCTTAAGGTCTGCGCGTCCTGCATTCGGGAACGCTTCGATGATGCTCGCCCTCACCTCGAAGCGGCGCATGCAAAAGTGAGGGAGCGATATAACCTGCCCGCAAAGCCCCCGAAAGACCCGAAGGGCGTACGCTGCGGGGACTGCGGAAACGACTGCAGCATCCCCGAAGGCGGGAAAGGATTCTGCGGTATCATCGAGAACGTCGACGGCAAGCTCGTTCGAAAGTTCGGCATCCCCGAGCGAGGCCTGCTGACGTGGTACTACGACCCCCTTCCCACGAACTGCGTGCCCGCCGAATTTTGTGCCGGGTCGGGCGGCGCTGGGTACCCAAAGTGGTGCCGGACGCCCCGCGGGGACATCGGCTGGCAGAACCTGTCAATTTTTCTCGGGAGCTGCACCTACAGCTGCCTCTTCTGCCAGAACTTTAGTTTCCGCGAGCTCACGGTCGGGGGAAAGCCCACGATGACCGCCGCCGAGCTGGCCGAAAAAGCGAACAAGAGCGTGGGTTGTGCCTGCTACTTCGGAGGCGACCCTGCGAGCCAGATGCCATTCGTGATAGCTTCCGCAAAAATCATGCGCGAAACCGCCCAGCGGGAAAAACGTATCCTTCGCGTTTGCCTTGAGACCAACCTCAGTATGAACCTGCCGAGCCTGAAACAGTTTGGCGAACTTTCCCTCCAAAGTGGGGGTGGAATCAAGGCCGACCTGAAGTGCTGGTCCTCGGAGATTTTGTACGCGTTGTCGGGTGTAGAGCACCGCACGGCGTATGATAATTTTAGGTGGCTGGGCAAACACCATCACGAGCGTCCCGAAGTGCCATTTGCCCGAGCGAGCACACTGTTGGTGCCCGGCTATGTGGATGATAAGGAGATTCGGGCGCTCGCATCCTTTATCGCTGACCTAGACCCGACGATCCCCTACTCCCTGCTCGCCTTCCACCCCCTATACCATATGGACGACATGCCCTACACCAAGCGCGAGGACGCCGAGCGATTCGTAAAAACCTGCAAGCAAGAAGGACTCGAGCGAGTTAGGATAGGCAACCCTTGGCTTCTGTGTTAAGGTTTTATCGGAGTTACGACCAGTTTTAGTCGGGTGCACTTGTGGTAGTTCATATAGCCGAGTGTGTGCTCGGGGTGTTCGCGTTCGACGATGAGGGGCTAATGCTAGCATCAAAGCAGTTCCCCCGAGATGCCGTCGAGGTGGCTGGGCGGCTGGCAAGCGTCCAAATGGGTACCCCCACTGAAGAGCACCGCGAGCTCATCGCCAAACTGGTCGAGAAAGGCTCCCGAAAGTTCACGCTAGAGTTGGAGCTGCTCGTCGAAAAGCTGCGCGAAGAATTCCAGCGCGCCAAGTTCAAGGCGCAGCTACCGAACCGGGCCGGAGAGCTTCTCCGCACCAAGCTTAAGGAGATAGCGAAGGAGGTAGGGTTCGAGGAGGTGGACAAGCTCGCCAGAGAGGTAAACCTCATCCTCACGCGACAAAAGCTTCGAGCGGAGGCCGCCGAGCGGGACAAGCTCGTCATTCAAGCCATAGGCGTGCTCAATGAGCTGGACAAATTCATAAATATCATCTCCGGCCTGATCCGCGAGTGGTACTCCACCCACTTCCCGGAGCTAAACCGACTCGTACCAGAACACCAGAGCTACCTGAAACTAGTCTTGGAGCTGGGGTCACGCGAGAAGTTTAGCCAAGCAGTGGTGAAGAGCGCGGTGGAATTAACGGATGAGGACGCCGCGCACATTGCCGATGCTGCGGGAAGCTCCCTAGGTGCCCCGTTCGACGAGTTGGATATCAGGGTCATCCAAGACTGTGCGCGCGAGGTATTCACCCTCTACAAGCTTCGGGAGCAGGTGGCTGAGCACATTGACGGGCTGATGGCCCAAGTGGCCCCCAACTTACGCGCGGTCGTCGGTGGGTCGATCGGGGGCCGCCTAATCTCGCTCGCTGGGGGTTTGAAGAAACTCGCCCGCCAACCAGCCAGCACGTTACAAATCTTGGGCGCTGAGAAGGCGCTCTTCAGGTCCCTCAAGGGGCGGGCCAAGCCTCCCAAGCACGGCGTGATCTACCAGTACCCAGAAGTTCGAGGGTCGCCCTGGAAGCAGCGGGGAAAGATATCCCGCGCCCTCGCAGGCAAACTTTCAATAGCTGCGCGCGTCGACGCGATGTCTGGCAAGTTCGTGGGGGACAAGCTCGTCGCCAACCTGAAAGCACGCATAGCTGATATCAAGGCGAAAGCGAAATATAAGGAACCGAGGAAGTAGGATGAAGGCGACCGAACACGAACGCTTCGCCGGGGTCTACTGGGTTGAACTCGAAGACGGAACGCGCAAGCTTGCCACGGTCAACTTGGCTCC
>JAUWBP010000067.1 GCA_030601665.1 Hadesarchaea archaeon
TCCCGATCCGGGACGTATCGCGTCACCTTACGCTCTCGACGCAGCACCGCGGCCAGCGGGACGTTTGTGCGCACCGAGGTCGAACTACACTTCCTCAGCAAGGCGTGGGCTTCCTGACGGTTCATCCCTCGTCGGGTGAGCTCGATCATCACCGCCTCGGCCATGTTCAACCCGCGGGTCAGTTCGAGGTTGCGCTTCATTTGTTGGGGGTACACAAGGAGATTGTTGAGCACATAAAGGGATGTCTTGAGCATTTCGTCGGTGAGCAGGAAGCACTCGGGCAAAAGTACCCGTTCGCACGAAGAGTTTGTAAGGTCTCGCTCGTGTTCAATGACGATGTTTTCGAGCCCTGCCTGCGCGTTCGCGCGCAAGACCCTAGCGAGCCCGCATATTTTTTCGCACCTTATCGGATTTCGTTTATGGGGCATTGTGCTGCTCCCTATCTGTCGCGCAGCAAATGGTTCCGCTAGTTCCCCGATCTCAGTGCGCTGAAGGTTTCGAATCTCACGGGCGATTTTGTCCAAGGTACTCCCGACCAACCCAAAAAATGAAACCAGTTCGGCGAAGCGATCGCGCTGAAGAATTTGGTTAGAGGTCTTGGCGGCTGGTATCTTGAGTTCTTGCATTACGATCTCTTGAACTTTTGGTCCTTTGCTTCCCCAAGCGGCCCCGGTCCCAACTGCCCCGCTCATCTTTCCGACGATCACACGGGATCTGATTTGTTCGAGTCGCTCCAAGTGCCGCCCGAGCTCGCACGCCCAGATTGCGAACTTCAGGCCGAGCGTCGTGGGCACGGCATGTTGCCCGTGGGTTCGTCCGACCATGATGGTTTTTTTGTACTTGGTGGCTTGCCTGAGGGTTATCATGAGCAGTTTCCGAAGGTCACGTTCAACTATTGTCAAACCATCGCGAATTTGCAGAGCTGCAGCGGTGTCGAGAATGTCGTTGCTGGTAGCGCCGAAGTGCACATATCGCCCAGCTTTGCCCGATACCTTGGCCAACGCAAGGACGAGGGCCATCGTCTCGTGTTTGACCTCTCGCTCGAGTTCTCGAATCCGCGCGACCCCCACGCGCTTGACCGATGCGTTTTGGGCAATTTTGCGCGCGTCTGCATTCGGGACCATACCTACGTTTGCGAGGGCTTTCGCGAGCGCCGCCTCGACATCGAGCATACGCTGAAAACGGGTTTCGAGTTCAAAAATCGAGCGCATTTCGCGGCTGCCATAGCGCTCCTCAATCGGATGGGCGGGCAACATCAACCCCCAATCGACAAGTTTTGGCGCGCAATAAAGCTTTGCGGTTGATTAGGATACAATTCTTCTCTCAAACTTCAGCGCATTCACACCCTAGTCGTTAATTTGCCACTCCTTCGGCATGTCGCTTGATGCTCCGCGCGATTTCGGTGCCGATGTAGGGGACCTGGGCTAGCTCCTTTTCATCCGCCCGCTTGATGTCTGCGAGTCTTCGATACCCAGCTTGGAAAAGGCTTCGTGCCCGCACACGCCCAATGCCCCGGAGTTGCACAAGCTCCAACAATTCCTCTTTAACGCCATAGCGCACGCGCTCCCGCAGTTTCCGAAGGGGCCTCAACGCCGGCCTGGCTTTGAATAGCCCAGCGAGCTCGTGGGCAGCGTAGAGCAGCCACTCGGCGGTGTTCACTTTTCTTCGGATGTCGCCGGCTCCCACGCCGAATTGCTCGTGGATATCGTCCTCATAGGTTTCATCAAGCCAAGCCTGGAGCATCTGCGCGGTCTTCACCTCCGCGAGGAAGAACTCATATTTGTCGGGCTCGTCGTATTGGTCTGGGGTGGGCGTCAAGAGCTCATCGGCGTGTTTTATAAGGGATTCTTCGAGGTTGGGGTAGTCGTGCCGTCTCAGGTAGAGTTGTTCCATGTCAGGTGTATGGCAGATAAGATGAAGTAAGCCGAGGGCCGTTGGCTCCTTGGCAGCGATGCCCTTGATGCCGTCGCGCAACACCACAGCTGAGAGCGGGTCGATGTAGAGCTTCGAGACGCGTTCGCCGAAGGGAGTCGCGAGCAAAAGTTTCCCCTGCTTACGGATCATCTCCTCATGCTCGAGGAAATCGAGTACCCGCTCGACGACCCGCGCGACATCGCTCGTCCCATACTGGTAAGCGAAGAAAGTTTGTCCCATGAACTCCAGCAGCCCATCGGCGTCGTTCACGTAACCCGCTGCGATCGAGGCGAGCACGTGGGTCCGGAGCGCAGGTTCGGTTGCGAGCTTCGAGGTTATCCGCTCTGGATCGGCTCGGATGAACTCCTCGAACAGTGCCTCCAGCTCGCCCTTTCCCTTCGCGATGAGCACAGCTTCACCGTACTTGTCATACTGCGGCCTCCCGGCTCGCCCGGCCATCTGGTGGAACTCAAGCACGGAAATGAGTTGCATCCCATAAGGCTCGACGTAGCGGCGATAGTCGCGGATGATCGCCCGGCGCGAGGGGAGGTTGACACCAGCGGCAAGCGTAGGAGTTGCGCAGACTACCTTTATCAGATTTTGTCTGTATGCGTCTTCAACAGCTTTTCTCTGGGCGTGGTGTAGCCCTGCGTGATGGAAGGCCGAGCCCTGTCGAACACAATCGGCCAGATTACGGCATGTACGGGTGGATTCGCCAAGGACACTTTCGATATGTTTAGCAATCTCAGCGAGCTTCTCGCGCTCCCCCCGCGAAAGGAGTTCTCCCACATGTCTTGCCACAAGCGCAGCCGCGGCTTGAGCCGAGCGCCGGGTACCGACGAAGACCAATACTTGTCCGTCCTCTCGCACGGTGTCGATGGCGAGCGCTGCGAGCTCGTCTCTGATGTTAACTTTCACCGCCCGCTTGCTCCCGTCGTCAAACTTTATATTTTCCTTGTAATACACTCCCTTCTTCAGAGGGACGGGGCGCCATTCGCTTTTAACAAGTTTCGCGTTGAGCCACTCGGTCATCTCATCCGCATTTTTTATGGTTGCGCTGAGCGCGAGTGTCTGGAGTTCGGGGTTGACCTGTCTGAGCCTGGCCGTCAAAATTTCGAGTGTAGGGCCACGTCCGGGATCATCAATTAAATGAATTTCGTCAAGGACCACAACCGAGATGATGTCAGCGAGCCATTTTGCGCGGTGGCGGAGTAAGGAGTCGACCTTTTCGGAAGTCGCGATGAGAATGTCATAGCGAGCGAGCCTCGGATCGGCGACATCTAAATCGCCTGTACTTATTCCAACTTTCACCCCAAGTGGCCCATACTTCTCCTTGAACTCCTCGTACTTCTCACTCGCAAGCGCGCGCAGGGGCACGATGTAAAGGCATTTGCCTCCTCGCTCAAGCACGGATTTGAGCATGCAGAACTCGGCGACGAGCGTCTTACCTGACGCGGTCGGAATCGCCAACACGAGGTTTTTTCCATCGAGGGCGCCTTTTTTCACCGCATCCACTTGTGGTGGGTAAAGGGTGGTTATGCCAGATTTTTCTAATGCAGTAGCAACTTCTCTGGGGAGCCCGTACTTCTCGCACAGCTCTTCAACTTTCACTCACACACCACTAAGAAAATACCCTTGAACACAAATTAACTTAGGGGAAAACATGGCGGATGCTCGATCGGCTGCTTGCCACGCTATCTTACAAAAGATTTCGAGTGGCAAAATCGTCGATGCTCAAGGGCTGGCCAAGATTAAAACACAATCCTGTCGCGAGTTTGAGTTATCGGGGCTGCTCAGCAACTCGGAACTCTTGGCAGCCGCGACGGGGGAACAGAGGGCCAAAGTAATCCAACTGCTCAGGCTGAAGCCCGTGCGCTCGATCTCAGGCGTCTCGGTCGTCACGGTGATGCCCAAGCCCTATCCCTGCCCGAAGGAAGAGCCGTGTATCTACTGTCCGGGAGGTCCAACAGTCGGTACCCCTCAATCGTATACCGGCCGTGAACCAGCCGCCATGCGCGCGATTCAACATAACTTTGATCCTTACGGTCAGGTGAAAAGTAGGATAGAGCAACTTCGCGCGATCGGGCATGGGGTCGATAAAGTCGAGTTAATAATTTTCGGTGGTACCCTCACCGCTTACCCGCAGGATTATCTCGAGTGGTTTGTGGTGCAGTGCCTGAATGCGATGTCTGGGACAAACGCTGGGACAATTGAGGAAGCCCAACGAGCCGCTGAAACAGCATCCATCCACAACAGTGATATCGCATTCGAGACTCGCCCCGACTACTGCAGGGAACCCCACGTCGACCTCATGCTTAGGCTAGGTGCCACACGAGTTGAACTTGGTGTACAAACTACCCACAATTACATTTACAAACTCGTAGAACGGGGGCACACGGTAGAGGACGTTGCGGAGGCGACGCGAATAGCAAGAGATGCTGGGTTTGTCGTAGTTTACCATATGATGCCAAACTTGCCCGGCTCCAGCTACGAACGGGACTTGGATGCATTTAAAACCATCTTCGAAGACGAGCGATTCAAACCTGATGCTATGAAAATTTACCCGACGCTCGTCATGCCTGACACAAAGCTCCACGAGCTATGGCAGCGAGGCGAGTACAAGCCTTATCCTTTCGAGCAAATTGTGGAACTCATCACTGAGGTGAAGCGGGGTGTACCGAAGTGGGTTAGAATTCAGCGCATCCAGAGAGACATTCCGGTTAACCTGATAGCGGAGGGCGTTAAGCGAGGCGACCTGAGAGCTATGATTCAGGAGAAAATGAGAAGAGAGGGGGCACGCTGTCGTTGCATAAGATGCCGTGAGGTCGGGCACGTGCAATACAAGCTCGGGCTAAATCCCAACCCGGATGACATAAAGCTCGTGGTCGAGCGATATCGTGCATCTGAGGGTGAGGAGCTCTTCCTTTCGTTTGAGGACGTGAAGCATGATGT
>JAUWBP010000081.1 GCA_030601665.1 Hadesarchaea archaeon
GAAAATCGGGCGATGAAAAGGCAGAAATCAAAGGTCGCAGCTCGGAGAGGTGACGTTTACTGGGAAAAGAGGGTGTCAGCTTGCTGCGATGGGGTCTGAGCGAGGCGAAAACTAGGAATATGTTAAAAGTTAAATTTTAACTTACTTTTACCAATCTACTTAATCATGCTGCCGCGCTGCGACGACCGCTTGTCCTGTGGAGATGCCACCATCGCCGGGGGGCAAAAGCTCGTGTTGGACGAATTGCAAACCAGCCTTCTCAATTTCCTTACGCACCGCCGCGGTAATCGCCCAGTTATAGAACACCCCGCCCGAGCCCCCCACAACGCCAACCCCCCTTGAAGAAGCTGTATCGATGGCGATCGACGCCAATCCCCGAGCGATAACCCGTTGAGCAGCAGCCGCGATGTGCCTGCGAGGAGCCCGTGCTCGGAGGGCGCTGATGATATCTGCAAGCAGCTGGGAGGTGTCGACAATCTTCATTCCATCAACCTTTTTGATCACTGGTTCTAGTTTCACCTCCCTTGTGACCCCCTTGCTCGCAGCCGCTTCGAGCTTGATCGCTGGCTCGCCCTCGTAGGTTCGCTCGTCGCAGACCCCGAGTAAGCAGGCGACGGCATCAAGCACCCTGCCACAGCTGCTCGTTCGAAACACATTCAAATCGCGCTCGAGTTGGCGGAGGACTATGCTAGTCTCTCGCTTCCCGCGTTTGAAGCCGCTCGCGCAGAACTCTTCCAAAACCCGCTCAAGCTCCTCACGCCCGAGGTGCTGCCAGAGGATGCCCGCGACCATGCGCGCTGGGAATCTCGTCGCGAGGTCACCCCCGGGCATGCGCTGGCTCATTAACCCGCCCACGCGTTCGAACGAGCTCAGACCCGCCACCATGACCTCGCCACCCCAAATCGTCCCGTCGCTTCCGTAGCCCACGCCATCCGCGGCTATCCCGACGAGCTTTTCGAGTCCGTGCTCGACCATGAGGGAGCACAGGTGAGCGTGATGGTGTTGCGCCGCAAAAGTTTTCGCCCCGAGTTCCTTCGCCATGCGGGACGCGACCCTCGTTGTAGCGTAGTTAGGGTGCAAATCGTGGGCAACTACGTCCACGCCCTTTAGGTTTAACAAGCGCATCAAGCGCTCAGCCGCTGCCCGCATGTACTCGAGAGTTTCGACCTTGGTGGTGTTGCCGATGTACTGGCTAACGAAACATCGATCGCCAACCAGAATCGCTGCACTTGCGTTTAGCTCGGCCCCGACCGCGAGCACGCTCCGCTCGCTCCTGAACGAGAGCTTTATCGGCTCTGGGACGTAGCCCCGGGAGCGTCGGAGGAAAGCCGACTTCCCGTCGATTAACTTCACCACAGAATCGTCGCACCGGTTCACTATCAACCGATTATGAAGAAGGAAGAAATCGACCGCCCCCCGCAACTTCACCTTCGCCTCGGAGTTGTCCACGAGCATCGGTAGGCCGGGAACGTTGGCGCTCGTCATGACGTAGGCCGGGTCCGAGCCGTGCCGCAGGATGAGGTGGTGGATTCCCGAATACGGCAGCATGACCCCGACTGAGTCCAACCCGGGAGCGACGAGGTCAGAGAGCATGTAGTTAGGCGAACGCTTGAGCACCAAGATTGGCCTTCGATAGGAAGTCAGCAATTCCGCCTCCGCCTCGTTGACCTCGGCAAAGGTTCGGATGGTTTCGAGATTTTTTGACATGATCGCGAAAGGCTGCTGAGGACGGTTGGAAGCCCCGCGTAGGCGCGCGAGTACCTCATCGTCGGTGGTCTTCGAGGCGATGTGGATACCCCCTATCCCCTTTATCGCCACGATGCTTCCCTCGTCCAACAAGCACGCCGTCTCGCGGAAGGGGTCGGCTACATCGATGCGGTGCTCATCCCGATCGTAAAGCTCCATACGGGGGCCACATACCGGGCAGCACGTCGGTTCTGCGTGATATCGTCTGTCGGGTGGGTCCTGATACTCGTGGAGGCAATTGGTGCAGAGCGGGAAAGCCTTCATCGAAGTTCGGGGGCGGTCGTAGGGGAGCCCCTCAATGATGGTGAAGCGAGGACCACAGTTGACGCAGGTGATGAATGGATAATTATGGCGCCGGTCGCTTGGGTCGAGCATCTCGCGCAGGCAATCGTCGCAGAGCGCCAAGTCGGGTGGCACTACCGAAGAGAGGCCTAAGCCGGTCGTTTCACTCGGCACCACCTGAAAAATCGTGAATTCGACGGTGGTGGGTTTCCAGGAGACTTTGATCTCATCGATTCGGGAGAGCGGCGGTTGCTCTGGGCGAAGCGAGTCGATGAATTTTTCAATAGTTCTCTTATCGCCCTCCACCACCACCTGAACGCCCGCGTCGCCCATGTTCCGGACGAAGCCGACGAGGCCGTGGCGTGTGGCCAGCCGGTAGATAAAAGGTCTGAATCCGACTCCTTGCACAATTCCTGTGACTGCAATCTCGACGCGGGCGCGCATTTTACCACTAATTTCCAAAAATGTAGCTAAGATTAAATATACTCCTACTCGATGCCCAGCCGCTTGCACTCCTCGTCAACCATCCGCTGGATTTCAGCGGTTTCCTCGTCAGTGAGGTGCCTGAACCTTCCCTGCACCTTCAAGTAGTCAGCAACCGGCCTTCGCTTGGGTGGTTTGAAAGTGAGCTTGAACTCGCCGCGCTCGATTTCATAAAGGTTCCACATCCCAGTCAGCACCGCAAGTTTGGCGATTTCGATTGTCTTGCTTGAGTCGAACCTCCAGCCAGGGCCGCATGGGCAGTGGGCATGAATATAAGTTGATCCCTCGATCGAAGCTGCTTTCTTAACTTTTTTGATCAAATCGAAGGGATAACCTATCGAAGCAGCAGCGATGTATGGTGCGCCGTGCGCATTTATTATCGCCAACATGTTTTTCTTCGGACGGTCCTCACCCCGCTTGACTTTGCCCACTGGTGTGGTGGTGGTCCAAGCCGCGAATGGTGTGGATCCACTCCGCTGAATCCCAGTATTCATATAAGCCTCGTTATCGGTACAGATGTAAACCACGTTGTCGTTACGCTCGACCATACCAGAAAGAGCTTGGAGCCCGATATCTACCGTTCCACCATCTCCACCTATCGCTACAACTTTAATGTCACGTTTACCTAATTTTTTCAAACCAGCTTGAACACCGGAGGCAACGGCCGCGGCGTTTTCAAAAGCTACGTGGATCCAAGGGACTCGCCACGCAGTCTCTGGGTAAGGTGTAGTTACAACTTCCATGCAGCCGGTTGGGGCACAAACGATAATGTTTTTGCCAAGAGCTTTTAGCGCATACCTTATTGCAAGGACGTTACCACATCCCGGACAGGCGCGATGTCCTGGGGCAAGCAATTCTTCTTCTGATATCTGATTCATGGTTTCAACCCCACCATCGTTTCTCTAAGCCCGAGCCATCGAACGGCTTCTTTGACTTCGCCGGTTTTCGCTGCATCCATTGCCGATTTAGCTGCTTCCCTAATTTGGATCACCGAAACATCGCGTCCACCAAGACCACAAATGAAATTCAACAAAAGGGGACTCTTCTTGGCATTTGCGAGCGCTCCAGAAAGGTCGGAGAAAAGTGCCCCAGTTGATCCTGGCGAGAAATCTTTTTCAAGCACAGCAACCGCCTTTGCGTTACTAATCGCTTCCGCGAGTTCCTTCGCCGGAAAAGGTCTAAAAGCACGAACTTTCACAAGCCCGACTCGCTCACCATGGCTACGGTACCCATCGACCACTTCCCTGACACTACCACTTAACGAGCCCATCGTTAGCAAGAGCACCTCAGCATCGTCGCTCCGATAGCACTCGATGAGGCCATATTCCCTTCCAAACTGTTTACTGAACGCCTGCCCAACTTCAAGTATCTTATCCCTTGACTCGAGCACCGCTTCCTGCAGCATGTATCTGAACTCTTCGTAAAAATCTGGTACTCCAACCGCACCTATCGTGACAGGATGTTCTGGGTCGAGGGGATAAGGGTATTTGTACGGTGGCAAGAATTTGTCAACTTCATCCTGTTCCGGGATATCAACCGGTTCAGTTGTATGCGAAAGGATGTACCCATCGAAACACACCATAACCGGAAGCAACGTTTCCTCCGCGATGCGGAACGCTTGAATTGTCGAGTCGATTATCTCTTGGTT
>JAUWBP010000036.1 GCA_030601665.1 Hadesarchaea archaeon
TTCGAGCGCGACGGGAAGGTGTGGATAAAGAAAACTTGCAAGGAGCACGGGGAGTTCGAGGATCTTTACTCCGGCTCCTACGAATGGTACGCCCGAGCCGCTCGTTATGCGAAAGATGGCAAAGGCGTTGAGAACCCCCAGGTCACAAAGGATGCCCCAATCTGCCCCAAGGACTGCGGGCTTTGCAGGCTCCACCTCAATCACTCCGCGCTCGCCAACATTGTGCTGACCAACCGATGCGACCTCACCTGTTGGTACTGCTTTTTCTACGCGGGCAGGGTCGGCTATGTCTATGAGCCCTCGCTTAAGGAGATCGACGAGATGGCCAAAACCTTGCGCAGCGAGCGCCCTATCCCGTGCAACGCGGTGCAGCTCACGGGGGGTGAACCGTGCCTGCGCGAAGACTTGGTGGATATAATCAAGCTCGTGAAATCGCGCGGCATCGATCACATCCAGCTTAACACCAACGGCATAAGACTCGCCCAAGATCCAGAGCTGGTCGAGCAGGTGTGTGCGGCGGGGGTCAACACCTTATACCTGAGCTTCGACGGTGTTTCGGAGAAGACGAACCCGAAAAACCACTGGGAGGTGCCTCAAACTATAGAAAATTGCAGAGAGGCTGGCTTAGGTATAGTACTCGTTCCCACCATCATCAATTCCGTCAACGATCATGAGGTCGGCGACATTCTGAAGTTTGGCTTCAAAAACATCGACATTATCCGCGGGGTGAATTTCCAGCCAGTCTCACTGGTCGGCAGAATGCAGCGGGAAGAGCGCGAGCGCTACCGCATAACGATTCCGGATGTTATCAAGCGGATTGAGGAGCAGACCGACGGCGAGATCCGCACTGAGGACTTTTTTTCCGTGCCAACGGCGATGGTGATAAGCAATTTTATCGAATCGCTCGCGAAGCGACCGATGTATGACATCAGCAGCCATTTTGCATGCGGGGCGGTGACCTACGTGTTCCAAGATAACGGCAGGCTCGTGCCCCTTACACGTTTCATCGATGTGGATGGCTTCCTAGAGTACCTAGGGGAGAAGTCTCAAGAGCTGAAAGCCGGCAAGAGCAAATTCCTTGTCGGGACGAAGTTGCTCTACAGCATAAGGAAGTTCATCGATAAGGAGAAGAAGCCAAAAGGCTTGGATCTAGACAAGATACTCTTTAACGCTTTTGTCAAACATGACTACGATGCGATCGGGAAATTTCACATAAAATCCCTGTTCATAGGCATGATGCACTTCATGGACCTTTACAACTACGATATCGAACGCGTAAAGCGCTGTTGCATCCACTACGCGATGACCGACCGAAGGATAATCCCGTTTTGCGCTTTCAACGTGATCCCGGAGTGGTACCGAGATAAGACCCAAGAGTCTCAGGGGGTCTCGTTTGAGGGGTGGGAGACCAAGACAGGGCGAAAGCTGAAAAGTGAACTTTACAAGCGAGATGTTGAGAAGTTGAAAAGTTCCCCGGCATACAAAAAGTTCGTGGAGCAAGTGGAAGGGATAAAGGCCCGGGCAGCGGCCTAGCGAGCTTAACTGAGGGCAACATTTTTATAGGTCCAACTTGGGGATAGTTAGTAGCGGATTTAGGTAAAAGTCATCAAGGAGGGAGTTTATGGCAGCTCAGATGGGAGGACAACCAGTCCTAATCTTACCCGAGAATGTCCAGCGCTACTTGGGGCGGGATGCTCAGCGCATGAACATCATGGCAGCCCGAGTGATTGCTCAAGCGGTCCGCACGACTTTGGGGCCGCGCGGGATGGATAAGATGCTCGTCGACAGCTTAGGTGATGTGACCATAACCAACGATGGCGTCACCATCCTCGATGAAATGGACGTCGAGCACCCCGCAGCGAAGATGATGGTCGAGATCGCAAAGGTCCAGGAGGACGAGGTGGGGGATGGCACGACTACTGCAGTAGTGCTCGCTGGAGAGCTTTTGAAGCGAGCTGAGGAGCTGCTCGATCAGGACATCCATGCTACCGTCATTGCGACCGGTTATCGACTAGCAGCCACGAAGGCGCAAGAAATTTTGGACAACATGGCTATAAGTGTCTCAAAAGACGACGACAAGATGCTTAAGCAGATCGCCTTGACCGCTATGAGTAGCAAGGGCTCGGAGATGCAGGGTGAGAGGCTCGCGGAGCTGTGTGTCAAAGCCGTCGGGCAAATAGTCGAGGAATCGGACGGCAAGCTGGAGGCGGACCTCGACAACATCAAGGTCGAGAAAAAGAGTGGGGGCAGTTCGGCGGACTCCCAACTCATCCAAGGCTTGATACTCGACAAGGAGGTTGTTCATCCTGGAATGCCGAGGCGGGTTGAGAATGCGAAGATAGCCCTGCTCAACTTAGCTCTCGAGGTCAAAGAAACCGAAACAGATGCCAAGATTAACATAACAGACCCCGAACAGCTTCGAAGCTTCCTAGAGGAGGAGCGGCGCATGTTACAGGAAATGGTTGAGCAAGTGAGGAAGGCAGGCGTTAACGTCGTCCTGTGTCAGAAGGGAATCGACGACATTGTTCAACACTACCTTTCGAAGGCGGGAATCCTAGCGGCTCGAAGGGTCAAGGAGTCTGATATGGAGAAGCTTGCTCGCGCGACAGGGGGCAAAATAGTAAGTAACATCAAGGATCTCATGACGAAGGATCTCGGCTCGGCGGCTCTGGTGGAGGAGCGCAAGATAGCGGGCGAGGAGATGATATTCATCGAGGGTTGCAAAGATCCCAAGGCCGTGAGCCTGTTGGTGCGTGGCGGTACCGAGCACGTGGTCGACGAGGTCGAGCGGGCGGTACACGATTCGGTTAGCGTGGTTTCGGCGGCAGTCGAGGATGGCAAGATCGTGGCGGGCGGAGGTAATCCAGAGATAGAGGTCGCGAAGGGCCTGCGAGACTACGCCGATACGGTCGGAGGGCGTGAGGCGCTCGCCGTCGATGCGTTCGCCGATGCGATCGAGATAATTCCGCGGACCTTGGCAGAGAACGCCGGGTTGGATCCAATAGATATATTGGTGCAGCTGCGCGCGGCTCATGAAAAGAAGGATGGTGAGAATATCGGGATCAATGTAGTAAGCGGGAAAGTGACAAACACCCTCAAGTTGGGCATAGTCGAGCCTCTGCGCGTCAAGACACAGGCAATTAAATCAGCAAGTGAGGTAGCGGAGATGATTCTACGAATAGACGACGTTATTGCTGCTGGGAAGCTCGATAAAGGAGAGATGGGACCGATGGCCGGGCCCGGTGCAGGAATGGGTGGCATGCCGCCGATGTGATGGAGGCTCGCCCATTTTCCCCAAAAAATACACTCGTTTTGAAAAAGCCCGCATCGTGGGAGCCAGGGCGCTCCAGGTAGCAATGGGCGCACCCGTGCTAATTGAAGTACCAGAGGAAATGGGAAATCCTATCGATATCGCCCTGTTGGAGTTCGAGAAGGAAGCGATCCCGATAACTGTTGTACGAAGGCTACCGGGCGAGAGCCGCGTAAGCAGCGAAAAATAACCGTTGAACTTTTCTATTATCAGCAGTTTGATGTTTAAGTGCATTCGAGATAGTTAATTAGTGGGGCTGACATGGGCGTTCAGCTCGGAGACATCGTGCCGAAGCAAAAAGTTGGGCTGGAGCAGTTTCGCGGACAGATAATTGCTATCGACGCTATGAACTCGCTCTATCAGTTCCTCTCCATAATTCGGCAGCGTGACGGAGAGCTCCTCAAGGACTCCAAGGGGAGAATAACCTCCCATCTCTCCGGCCTCTTCTATCGGACCGCGAATTTGATCGAGGCGGGGATCAAGCCGGTGCATGTTTTCGACGGGGAGCCGCCCAAGCTGAAGTTGCGCACCGTCGAGCAGCGTCGCGCGGTGCGGAAGGAGGCAGCCGAGGAGTGGGCAGCCGCACTCAAGGAGGGCAAGACAGAGGAGGCAAAAAAGTTTGCCCAGCGTGCGGGGCGAGTGGACGATCGGATGATTAAGCAAGCGCAGACACTTTTGGGCCACATGGGGTTACCTTGGGTTCAGGCACCGGGGGAGGGTGAGGCTCAGGCAGCGCACCTTGTTCAGCGGGGGGATGTGTGGGCGGCCGCGAGTCAAGATTTTGATAGTCTCCTCTTTGGGGCTCCAATGCTCGTGCGCAACTTGGCCATCACGGGCAGGCGGAAGCTGCCAGGAAAGGATGTTTACATCGAGGTTTTTCCCGAGGTGATTGAACTCCAGAAGCTTGTGAGGGAGCTTGGGATAACCCGGGAGCAGCTCGTGGATATCGGCATTTTGATCGGAACTGATTACAACGCAGGGATAAAGGGCATAGGTCCTAAAAAGGCGCTCGAGCTCATCAAAGAACAAGGTTCCATAAAACAAATCGCGAAGACAGAGCTCGGTGAAAAATTTGAAGTTGACCCCCTTGAGGTGCGTGAGATCTTTCTGAAGCCGAATGTCACGGGTAAGTATAAGTTGGAATGGGGTGACCCGGACCCAGAGGGGATCAAGGAGTTCCTGTGTCGAGAGCACGATTTTTCGGAATCTAGGGTTCAGACGGGCATCGATCGATTGCTCAAGGGGCAGCGCGAGCAGGAACAGGTTTCGCTCGAGAAATGGTTTGGCTAGCCCAACGCCCTATGTTTCCCATCCGTATTTTCCGACTAGGGGCACGAAGGAGCATCCTCCTCGCTCCTCGATTTTGAGCTCCCCCTTGTCGCGCTTCTCCGCGATCACCCAGGTCTGAAACATGTAGTGTTGGCCAACCGGTGCACCGAGCTTCCCGCCGATTTTCATCTGCTCAACTAAGGGCTTCGGCAGCTCGGGTGCGCAGGCGGTCACGAGGATGCGGTCCCAAGGGGCCTCTTTTTCGTAGCCGCATGTCCCATCCCTAACGACGACCTGAACCCAACCATAACCCGTTCGCTTGAGGTTCGCGCGCCCGAACTCGGCTAACTCGTCAACTCGCTCTATTGAGAAGACCCCCCCTTTTTGTCTAACTACCTCGGCAATGAGAGCAGCATTGTACCCAGAGCCCGTACCCACCTCAAGCACCTTCTGTTCCGTCTTGATGTCGAGCGATTCCAACATGATGGCGATCATGCTAGGGGCCGAGATCGTCTGTCTGTGACCAATCGAGAGCGGTTGATCAGCATAGGAATAGTCCCGGATGTTTTCAGGGATAAACTCATGACGCGGTACTTTTTTGAAAGCATCGATGATATCTTGTTTGCTCAGGTAGCCCCACCGGACGAGGCGCTCAACCAACTCCTCGCGCTCCCGCTCGTACATACAACCAAAATAAATTATCTATCTTCAAGCTTAAGGAAGTGGGTGGGCATGGGAAAAATCGTCGAGGTCATCACGGCAAGAGGACATCCACGGGTCACGGCAAAACATCAAACCACGCTGATGTTTACGAAAGACAGAGAAGTCGGCTTCAAAGGCGATTGCATAGTTGGAGTTCTCGCGGACAAAGGATCAGCAGGGCTTCATGATAAGCTGAAATCAGCCATCAAATCTGGGGCAGCGGTAAACATAACGATCGAAGCAGGGGGCGAGATGGAAGTGCTCCGTGCATTTGGGCACCCATTACTAACCCTCGTGCATCCCAAAGATTTCGTCATCAGAAAGAGCAGATTCACGTGTGGCAGAACGCTTGCCGTGGGCGCTGATAAGGCAGCAATGGATTTATCTAGGGCCTTGGTGGCGAAACTGCGTGATCCATCCACTAAAGTCAGAGTCACGATTGAGGTTAGGGGGTCATCGTAACTCATCGGGCAGCATGTGTGGGATGCCATTCACGATGGGATAGTGGTGACCGCAGTTAACGCAGATGAGCTTGTTGCCCTTAAGCTTGATGTCGCGCTTGCAGACGGGGCAAGCCAGTATTTTCAGCAACTTCGGATCAATTGTTTTCGGCATCGTGCTCAAGTCATTTTTGGGTTCGTCCGCTTATAATCTCTTTCCGACCACCCTCGTGATCAATAGGTAAGGACCAATTGAGTAAAAGCATCCTGCGAGGGCATCTTGCCAGTAGTGCTCCCCAAGGTAAATCATAGAGAAGATGATGAGGGCCCAAAGGCAGAGCCAAGCCATGGTTATCTTCTTGCCATGTAGCCTCACAAAAAGGGCGGCTGTCAAACCATTAGCCGCGTGAAGGCTGGGAAAGGCACCGTAAATGTAGGGGTCAAAACTCAGTGTGAACCCCAAGGTAGATTCTCTTATACCCCTCACTCCCTCAACACCAAACAGTGGGTTTCGTGGGGGGGCGACAGGATACAACGCCCAGGTAATTACACCCAAAGCTTGAGACAACACGAAGACCAAAAGGAAATTGGTAAATCCATTGTAGTTCCTCTTCCACAGTAGAAAGCCACCCGTTCCGTAAATCACTACTATATAACCAACGGTATACACTATCACCGTAAACCAATCCATCGCTTGGCTTGACAGGTTGCGTTGGAGAAAGAGAACTTCTTCTCCACCAAATGGCTCCGATGGCGTGGAAGCCTCCGGAAGAAGTTTTGGAAATACTAAGTAAGTTAGCGTGGCTAGGACGAGCAGCAAGCCGAGTTTCATCCACCTCCTCATCTGTGTCCCCAAATTGCCCGTTGATGCACCATTACATGCTCCTACTGTCTTAAAGGGACTTTGGCAAAACTTGTCACCGCTTTGGTGTGTGCTCTGACGAAACTTCAGTAAACTTTAAAGCTTACCAACAAATTCCACAAATGGCGGGGTGACGGAAGGTCATGATTGAACGCAGATTTGGGCTTGGGCGGAGAGTGCTCATTATAGGAATTTTTGTAGCCCTAGTGGTGGGAGGAATATTTTTCGTTTTTATGGGTGTAAATCTCGGAAGTTTGCTGAATGCTCTCAGCAAAGCAAACTATTTTTTCTTGTTTCTCGCGTTTGGGGCCTACATTTTTACTACCCTAAACTTGGCCGCACGTTGGCGAATCTCGCTTTCCGCGACTGGGCATAACGTCAGATTACACAACTTATGGTTGGCAGTCTTTGGAAGCATCTTCATTAACAATATTACACCATTTACGTATTCTGGAGGGGATCCAGTTGCACGCGTCTATCTTTTACGCAAAACTCAACGTGTACCTTATTCTTCGGGTTCCGCTTCCGTTATGAGCGAGTACTTGTTGGATCTACCCGTTTCCATCTCCATCTTGATGACGGGCATTCTGCTATATTTTTCAAAACCGCTAGCTAAATTAGTCGTGGTAACGATATGGATTGCAGTAATAATTTTGCTATTCACGCTTATCCTATATTTCTTCCCCAAAAGAACTGGGGCAGGTTGGCTGGGTAGAAGCACCATGCGTATTCTCAAAGCCTTTCGAAGGCCGGCCAGTCGAAGGAAAGTAATGGGTGGGGTGAAGAGATTTTACACCAGTGCGCAGGCGATTACCAGCACCCCAAAAATAGCCCTTACCATATTTTTCTTTGCTGTGGTTACATGGGGCCTTGCAATAACCCGCTTATTTTTTATTTTTCAAGCGCTTGGCTTTGATCCACCTCTTCCGATGCTGTTGCTAGGCATAACTTTACCCCCAATGGCGGGCCTCATACCTCTGCTCCCAGCTGGGTTAGGCCCCGTTGACGCTACCATGGTGGGAATCTTCCTCTTAACCGGCGCCCCCTTGGAGATCGCAATACTCGCCACGCTCATCGAACGAGTTATCATGCTCGTGTTTGGTACCATTATTGGGGCATCCGCGTTATCTTACCTTGGTATCCGCGTGTGGGCTAGGCAAATTTCAAAAGCTTAACCCATAGAAGAAATCTTATGGGATCTTTCGACTTGGGGGATAGGTGTGAAAGTTTGTATTTACTTGGAGTTAGAGCGTTGGCTTAGACACAGCGGGATGGGCTCAGCTATAGGCAATCATAGGAAAGCCCTCAAATTGAACGGAGTCGAGTATACACACGATCTAAAAGAGGATTTCGACATTCTCCACGTTTACATGATAGGTCTGAAGTCCCTTCGAGCAATAAGAAAAGCTAGGGCAAAAGGGAAAAAAGTGATAACCCATGCACATTTGACTGCCGATGATTTCCGAGACAGTTTTTGCTTCAGCAACGGGATCGCCCCATTTTTGCGCAGATATTTAACTTACTTTCACAATCAAGCAGATTTAGTGTTGTGCCCGTCGGAGTATACTAAAAACGTGTTGATCGGGTATGGTGTAAAAAAAGAGATCAAAGTTGTTAGCAATGGCATAGATTTGGCCAAGTTCAAATTTTCGGCCGAGAAGAGAAAACAATTTAGAGAAGAATTTAATCTCGATGGGATTGTTTCATTGGGTGTTGGTCACTTGTTCATAAAAAAAGGAATTGCCACATTTATCAACACGGCAAAAAAATTTCAGAATAAATTTGTCTGGATTGGTAAAAGGTATAAGGGAATTGAGGATCCCCGAACATCAGGGATTCTAAAGGGTGCCCCCTCAAATGTGATTCTTGCCGGTTATGTGAAGGACATAATAGCAGGGTATTCGGGTTGTGATATTTTCTTCTTCCCTAGTTTTTGTGAGAATCAGGGGATCGTGATGTTGGAGGCAGGTGCGTGCGGAAGACCGATATTAGTCAGAGATATTTCGGCAT
>JAUWBP010000101.1 GCA_030601665.1 Hadesarchaea archaeon
TCACCCCAGTTATCTCATATCACCGCTCATCACGCTTTGGAAATCCTCACCTTTGCCAAGTCGCATGAGGACCCCCCCGCATCCAAAATATAGAGGTCGAGTCCCGTGAAATCACCCACATTTGGGACATTCAGGTTCTTGGCATGGGGGGTCTTCCATTGGCCGAGCTGTCCGACAAGGAGGGCCACATCTGGCATCTGGCCTTCCCTTAGAATCACCTTGCTCTTCTTTTTCCCGAAAGGCGATTCTATGATAACCACGTCTCCGTCCTTGATTCCTCTCCTCCCAGCTGCCTTAGAGTTCATTACAACACCTCCGAAATCCAAGGCCCTCCCTGCAGCATCGAGCATCTTCGGGTTTGATACATTTCCTGTCCCGAGCAGGTTGGGGCTTCTGCTTGCAATCAGCCATATATCGTACTTTTCGGGGCGCTCCCCGATTTTCTTGTAAAATTCATCCCATTCTTCCGAGAAGTCTTTGGCACGTGGTAGTGCATTGTATTCCTTGAGTTGCTTGTCCCACCAGTCAATCCCTCGCTCGTGAAGCCTATTTCCCAGCTCTTCCCCAACTCTCTTGATCCTTTCCTGATAGGGTATCTCGAACCTAAGGCGCTTCTTCAGCACGTGAAACATGTATTTTTCGAGTTTCGGATACCTCTTTAGGTAGATATTGTCCTTCTTAAACCACTCCAAGTCATGTACTTCCTTTCCATCGCTTAACATCGCCGTGGCCGCTTTGCATATCCTATCCCAGATTTCCTCCGACTTGTACTTTTTATCTACCTCAAGACTGAAATCATAATTTTTCCCTGATAGCGGAATTCCAGTTCCTGACCCCTTATTAAGTTTAGAGTTAAATTCTTTCAAGAGACCAAGCCTGTCCACCAACTCGATCATGATGTCGGCCATGTCCTTGGTGTTGTGCACCGGCTCAACGACTGGTTGCTTGAGGATGTAGCCGTAGTGATCCCATGTGCTATACCAATGATGGGAGAAAACCGCTGTTAGCTGGAAGCCTTCTAAATCCGTATGATCGGGTAGAATCAAGTCGGCATACCAGCTCGTCTCGTCTATGACATAGGTGAAGTGTACAATGAACGGAAACTTCTTCACTACTCTCTCTACAAGTTCAGGATCCCACTGGGTCCTGACGGGATTCGCCCTATATGCAAACCAAATATCTGGGGGAGATGGTTTAGGCCAGTTCTTAGGGGGATTATCCATGAACAACCATGCCAAGGTGAATGGGGCTATCCCGCTCGCCCAGCCACGATTTCCATTAAGGGGAGTTAGCGCCGTGTATGGCCCCCTGAACATCACCTTCGGAGGCCAATTTTCTTTATCCGTTGGATTTAAACGCTGAAGCATGAAACCATCCGCTCCGGGTTCCACGTCTAACCATCGCATATGGTATGGGGGGTTTAGCCTACTTCCTGGTCCAATAGCTCCACCCGGAACCTCCAACGCTCCCACAAGCAGGAGTAGCGTGATCCTGGCCCAGCAGGTTTCGTATCCCCCCGGCCCGTTGTTGACAGTCTTTCCGAGTTCTATGGCGACTGGCCTGTAAGGTAGTTTCTCACCATTTATCTCCATTGTCGCTCCCACCATGGCATTTTCGAGGTATTCTTCTGTCACCTCCCTTATCGTGCTCGCCGGGACTCTGCATATCTTCTCTGCGAATTCAGGGGTGTATTCCTTGACAGTTTCAATCAACAGCTGGAAGCTTGGCACACACTTGACACCTTTGTGCTCCCAGCTTTTTTCGTCTGGACCCTTTTCTGTCCCGCTTACTTCATACCCTCCCTCCAAGGCAAAGTCCTTGATGGAGGGATCATCGAAGGCCTTTGCTTTTCCGTCAACGGAGTCCCATGTTAGCGGCTTTCCTGTTTCCTTGTCCCTCATGTAATACCCGTTAGGCCCCACCAGGTAGGGGCTGTTTGTCATTTTCTTTATAAACTCCAAATCGCAGACTTCTCGCCAATTCTTCTCGTGGAGAATCACGTTTATCATAGAAAAGAGGAATACAGGGTCCGTTTTTGGTTTAATAGGAACCCACCTATCAGCAGTTGCTGCACTGACGGAAAGGTGCGGCTCCACTTGGACAGTTCTTAATCCTTTTTCCCTAGCTTGGGCGCGTTTCCAAGCACCGACGCCATCTGAAGCGTTGGTGTTGTGACCAAATGACAGTATATACTTCGTCCTGGGCAGGTCTGCAACCACCATGAATGCCCTATGCCAGAACTCGTGAAATATATGCTCGGAATGGTAGCACTTTACGCCTTGGCCAGTCCCTACGGTGAGATCTAAAGGCCCTACCCATCTGAACATGGTGGCTAGAAAAGTCGGCAGCAGCCCGAAGTGGCCCTCCGGAGTTCCCGCTCCCCCTAAAGTTAATGCTAGCCTTGGGTAACCGTTCTCGTCAATGCCGCCTTTCTCCTTTGCTTTTCGCAGCTTATCGGCCAAGATGTCTAGGGCTTCATCCCAGCTGATTTCCTTCCACTTGGGATCCTCATCCCTTCCCTTCTTCGGGTTCTGCCTGAGCAGGGGCCCCTTTACCCGGTTTGGATCGTATAGTTTGTCGATTAATCCATACGCTTTCGAGCAGATCTTTCCCCCGCAGGGATGTTTGGGCGCTAAATCGTAGTTGGGTTCGATCCCGATGGCAACCCCGTTTTCCACTTTTACTAGAATGGGGTCAGGGCCGTTATAGCACTGGTAACAATAAGTAGGAACTCTCAAATTATCCCGAAATCCTGATTAGTGTGTCTACAGCGACGACTCGGTCAGGACCCACTAAGAGGGGGTTTATATCCAGCTCGATTATCTCCGGGTTTTCCTCAATCATCTTTGAAAGCTTAAGGGTTGTTTTAACGAGCAAATCCATGTTCACGGGCCTCATCCCCCTGAATTTTCCGAGCATCTCTTTTCCCTTTAAGGTA
>JAUWBP010000023.1 GCA_030601665.1 Hadesarchaea archaeon
GGTTTGTGGTAAAACGCTGGCATCGCTGGCAAGATTGTCGCCCCAGCGCGTCGAAGCTTAATCATGTTTTCGAGATGAATGAGATTGAGCGGCGTTTCCCGAGGGACGACCACGAGATGGCGCCCCTGCTTGAGCATGACGTCGGCGGCTCGCGCGATCAAATCGGTCGACGCGCCGCTGGCTATCGCCCCTAGCGTCTTCATGCTGCAGGGTACAATCGTCATGCCGTCGACGGGATAAGAGCCACTAGCCGGGGGCGCCGCGAGGTCATCGGGCGAGTAGCTCCGCGTAGCTAGCTCTCGCAGCTCGTCGACGGTTTTGTCCAACTCTAGTTTTAGGATGGTTTCAGCCGCTCGCGAAACAATGAGGTCAGTTTCGATGCCCAGCCGTTTACAAACCTCGAGCAACCTCATTCCGTAAACAGCGCCACTACCGCCTGTAATTGCTACGATTAAATGCATGACATCTCCCAGTTTTCCCTTAAGGTTATTCAATCTATTTCCTTCACCCTCGCGGCGACTGCGTCCCCCACGTCAGAGGTGCCAGATTTGCCGCCCAAATCGTAGGTACGAACCTTGCCTTCCTTCAACACATCGATAACTGCTCGCTCGACCCTATCTGCAGCTTCCTGCTCACCGAGATGCTCAAGCATCATCTGCCCGGCCAAAATTGTAGCGAGCGGGTTCGCACGGTTTTTACCTGCATGCCTAGGTGCAGAACCGTGAATTGGCTCGAACATGCTTACCCCTTCGGGGTTGATGTTACCTCCCGGAGCGAGCCCCAGTCCACCTTGAATCATAGCCCCGAGGTCGGTGATGATATCGCCGAACATGTTGGGTGTAACAACAACTTGGTACCACTCTGGATTTTTCACGAACCACATCGCGACCGCGTCAACGAATGCGAATTCGGTTTCGATCTCGGGATAATCCTTTGCCACCCGCTCGAAGACCTCACGCCACAGGCTATAGACGTGCGTTAAAACGTTGGCCTTGTCGACCGAGGTCACGCGCTTTTTGCTTTTTCTGCGGGCTAGTTCGAACGCATAGCGTATAGCCCGTTCCGTCCCCTTTCGACTGATCACACCAATCTGATAGGCTATCTCATCGCGGTCGACATCTATGTTCAAGCCGAATTTCACGGCGTAAATCGAGCGAATGACCTCTAGCTTGGCCTTCGATTTGCCCTTCGCCCGTCCACCAATTGCAACGTAAAAGTCCTCGGTGTTCTCCCGCACCACGTAGAAGTTGACATGCTCAGGACCCTTTCCTCTAAGCGGACAGGAGGCCCCCGGGTAGAGCTTGATGGGACGAAGGTTGATGTACTGGTCGAAATAAAACCGTAGTTTGAGCAGAATGCCTTGTTCGAGCACGCTCGTTGGCACACGGGGATCACCTAGAGCACCCAAATAAATCGCATCCATTTTCGAAAGTTTTTTTAGCCCCTCCTCGGGCACGAGTTCTTTGGTCTTTAGATAGTGCTCGGCGCCATAAGGAAATTCGACAAACTCTAGACCTAACCCCGGCGTCGCATCAGCCGCTGCGCTCAGGACCTTTATTCCCTCGCGGATGACATCTGGGCCTATTCCATCGCCTGGGATTACCGCAATTTTGCGTTTCACATGAGCACCTGCCTAAGCAATTGTTTTTATCTTCATGCACTCTTAAGCTTAAACGTCGAAGGGGCAATCGAAGGTTGCAACAGTGGATGCAGTTCAAAAGTTTAGATTGAAAAATGACGTTGCTCATCTCGCGTCTATCGTGCTAATCGCGTGTTTCTTTATCGCCCTAGTTTTTACCGTTCTACCAAGGCTACCGTTCCCTAAGGGCTCCGAATACTGGGGCTGGGCCATTGCATCTTGGAACCTTGCAGGACCCCTCATGTTCATAATGGTTCTTCGCATTCACGCCCTGCGCGTAATCAAGCAGCATGTCCTGAAGGCGAAGAAAGTGTTAGGCATAACTTTGTGGGTGAAATTCTGGTTTACTGCGGCAGTGACATTCGGCCTGCTGACGCTGCCCTTCCTAGTCAATACATATTTGATTGGCGGTGCTGTGATGCCTTGGCACATGATCGTCGGCACTGTTACAGTGGTCATCGCTTGGTTTGCGTTGCTATTCTCAACTATCTCCCTATTGAGAGTCAGATGTTCGAAAGCCATGTTGCCCGTTGTGGAGCAAGCAAGAAAAATCAATATAATCTTGCTCGCATCCTCGTCTATTGTTTTCCTGTTTTTCACTGGGCTCTCATCGATTACGATACTGGTTCCGTGACCTAGGTTCTTTACATTGCTCGTACTATCGCTTCTGCCATCTCTTTTGTGCCCACAGCCGAAGGGTCGTTGGGGTCTTCTTTGAAATCGTAGGTCACATATTTTCCTTCGGCTATTACCTTGGCTACGGCGCTATCTAATTTTTTCGCCGACTTTTCTTCACCCAAATAGCGTAACATCATCACGCCCGAGAGGATCGTTGCAGTGGGGTTAACCTTATTCAGCTCCGCATACTTTGGCGCGCTGCCGTGAGTCGGTTCGAAAACGGCAATTTTCTCACCGATATTCGCCCCCGGTGCCATGCCTAGCCCCCCAACCAAGCCCGCACAGAGGTCAGAGAGTATGTCGCCATATACATTCGGCGCAACTATCACATCGTACAAATTGGGTTTCTGCACAAGTTGCATACACATGTTGTCCACGATTCGTTCCTCAAATACTATTCCGGGGAACTCCTGCGCCACCTTTCGGGCGGCATCCAGAAAAATTCCATCCGAATATTTCATTATATTGGCTTTGTGCACAGCGGTGACTTTCTTACGCCTATTTTTCCTTGCGTAATTGAAAGCGAAGCGGACGATTCGCTCGGACGCGAAGTGAGAGATCGGCTTCAGACTTATTCCCGAGTCGCGCCTGATTTCAGCTTTTTTCTTTTCCTTCACAAACTCGATGAATTCCTGCGTTTCCGGAAGTCCCTCCGCGAATTCTATCCCCGCATAGAGGTCTTCGGTATTTTCTCTCACGACTACGAGATCGATGTTTTGGTATCTCGAGCGTACTCCGGGATACCACTTAGCTGGCCTCAAACAGGCGTAAAGGTCGAGCGCCTTCCTTATGGCCACACTGACGCTGCGAAATCCGGTACCAACCGGCGTGGTTATCGGTCCCTTTAGGGCGACCTTATTTTTGCGTATGGATTCGATGACCTCTTCTGGAAGGGGGGTTCCGGATTTTCCCATAACTTCTGCGCCCGCTTGGATTTCCTCCCACTTGATTTTGACTCCTGTGGCTTCGATACACTCCTTCGCCGCTGAAATGACTTCCGGGCCTACTCCATCCCCAGGAATCAAGGTGATTTTGCGCATGCCAGACCTCAAATGGTATTTTTCCCGTATGCTTCTTAAACTCTCGCACGAAAATTGGAAGAGTTTTGCGAGTTTTACACACCTTCAGCGGGCTTGAGTCGTCTGAAACAAGGGTGCCGGACTAACTTAACTCTTTTCACCCGAAACAAAAATCTCATATCTCATAAAAACCTACTTTTCGAGCTAGACGCCTGAACTCATCTTCCCCTATGGGATACCTCCTCCTCCCTTCGACAAATTTTTTCTTGATCAACTCCACAAATTCCATGAGCTTGGAATCATTTTCGTCCACCTCGCGTTTTAGGAGCTCCTCTAGCTTCAGCTTCACTCCATGCTTTCCAGAGCGCATTCCGACTACAATCGTCCTTTCATGTCCCACGAGTTCCGGAGGGAAGGTTTCGTAGGTAAGCGGAAGGGTACTTATCCCATGAACGTGTATGCCCGACTCGTGCGCAAACGCGGAATCGCCGACGATCGCCTTGTTCAGCGGCATGTTGAAGTTTGTGGAAGATGCTATGAACATGGCGAGCTCTCGCAGGGGGCTTAAATTCCACTTGCCGATGCCGTGGTGAAGGTAACAATTCAAGATGACTTTCTCCGTCTCAGCGCCCCCGGCCCGGTCTCCTAACCCGAGAAAAGTCGTGCTCACGTACACCTTATCATAGAACCCAGATGTTGCCCTGACCGTCGCCATTGTATTTTCCACGGCGTTGCCGAGGTCATCGTGGGCGTGGATTTCAATGTATGGGATCTTCGTTTCCTTTTTGATATGTGCAACCTTCGCCGGGATTCCATGCGGCAGTGGGGCTTTAGGGTCGGACACGCCGCATCCAACGGTGTCGCAGATCCTGTACACGCTTGCCCCTGCATCTGCCACCGTGTTTATGAACGCCTTCTCGAACTCCCAGTCCGCACGGGTGCTGTCCTCACCATGCACGAATATAGTCAAACCGTGGTCCCTTGCGTATTCCACCGCCTCCGTGACCCTCGTGAAAAGTTGCTCCACAGGTTTATCGGTCCACTTCTCAAAGTGAATGTAGGAAACTGGATGGGAGATGCCGATCTGCTTAAAATCTAGTTTCAGTGCAAGATCGATGTCCTCTTTTGCGGCCCTGGACCAAGCAGCCAATATTTCTCCCAGGTTCTCGTCTCTCATCCGCTTTATCGCCTCTTGGTCTGACTTGGTGTAGGTCAGAACCTCGAGCCTTTCAACGCCGATGTCTCGAAGTAAGCAAGCTATTCTACATGAATCTGAGGGGTGGGGGGAAACTATCCCTGCCATCTGAACTCCTTCCCTCAACGTCGTGTCATCAATAACTACGTCCACATCGAGGGGAACCACTTTGTAGACAAGTTTTTTCAGTTCTTCCCACTTCTCCCGACTAAACTCCAGAGAAGAGAGCTGCCTTATCTTTTTCAGATATTCCCGCCTAACTTTTTCCATGCTTTTGAAGTCCTCGGCTTTCATGCTTTCCGCTCCTGAGGTTTATAAAATACCTATTGTTATCTTCTTATAGTTTTTGTTGTAATTAAATCAAACTTGAAGTTAACCCCTAAAGAGTTTACAAATTCTGAAAATATTGGCAGCCCTACCGACTAGCTTTACCGACAGATCGCTTCAAGTACGGAAGCAGGCCCCCAGCACGGAGTATGGTGAGGATAAAATCTGGTAACGGTTCAACCTTAAAAGTTCCACTCGTGCTTAAATTATGCACCTTGCCCCCTAGCATGTCGACTCTGACCTTGTCACCTGTTTTGAATCTCCTTCGCACACCGGCGCAGGTCAACACCGGCAGACCTCGGTTGATGGCATTGCGATAAAATATTCGAGCAAATGACTCGGCCACAATCGCTGAAATGCCCGCAGTCTTCAGGGCAAGGGGCGCTCGCTCGCGGCTGGAGCCACAACCAAAGTTGCGCCCTGCGATTATTACGTCTCCCTTGCGGACTTTGGACGCGAACTTCGGGTCCGCCGCTTCCATAACATGTTTAGCGAGTTCGCGGGGGTCGAGCTTTACCAGATAGCGCCCCGCGATGATTTGGTCCGTATCAACATTATCTCCAAAAACCCAAGCGCGGGCCATCACAAGTCCCTCGGGTCAGTTATCTTTCCCTTTAGTGCGGATGCGGCAACCGTCGTGGGAGAGGCCAAGTAAATTTTCCCCTTGGGGCTCCCCATACGCCCCCTGAAATTGCGGTTCGACGCCGAAATACAAACCTCACCAGGGGCGAGGATGCCAACGTGCCCCCCCATACAAGCCGCGCAAGAAGGCGCCTCAACGAGTGCACCCGCTTTAGCAAAAATAGCGAGGATGCCACGATCGAGGGCCTTCAGGTATACTTCTCTCGAAGCCGGCACGACTAACATTCTCACCCTCTTTGAAATTTGTCGGCCATTTACAATCTTGGCTGCCTCCACCAAATCCTCAAATCTGCCGTTTGTACAGCTGCCGAGAAATGCTTGATCGATCTCTATGCCTTCAACTTCACTCACTGGCCCCACGTTATCAACACTGTATGGGCGCGCCACCTGCGGCTCGAGCTTTTTCACATCGAATGAGCGTTCCTCAACGTATGCGGCATCCCTATCGGCGTATACGGGTTTGTAAGATCCTCTCGCTCTGCCTTTGAGATATCTTGTTGTCAGACCATCGGAGGGCACGATTGCAGCTTTTGCCCCCATCTCAACCCCCATGTTGCACATCGTCATCCTTCCCGCCATGTCTATGTTACGCATGCCGGCCCCGACGAATTCGACCGAGCGATAGGTCTCGCCATCCGCCCCGACCTCACCGATTATCTTCAATATTAGATCCTTTGACATGACGCGTTTCGGCAGCCTGCCTTCAATTGTCATCCTAACGCTCTCGGGCACGCGGAACCAAAGCTCCCCCCTAGTGAAGACCGCAACCATGTCGGTAGAGCCTATGCCGGTAGCGAAGCATCCAAATGCGCCGTAGGTGGTGGTGTGGGAGTCGGTGCCCACGATAAGGCGTCCCGGCAAAGCAAAGCCCTTTTCGGGTAAAACCGCGTGGCAAATGCCTTCGAAGAGATCGTAAAAATCAGGGATTTTTTGTTTGATTGCAAACTCGCGGAGCATGATGTGATTCAGTGCCGCATCGATTGAGTTCGCTGGGACCTGATGGTCGAACACGACGACGATTTTATTAGGGTCCCAGACCTTCTTGGTGCCAAGCTCCCGTAAGCCCTCCACGACCATCGGGCCTTCGATATCGTGGGTCATCGCCACATCTATCGACCCTTCAACAATATCCCCTGAGCTAACCCGTTTACGGCCTGAAGCTCGGGCTAGGATTTTCTCAGCTATGGTCATGCTCACCGTATCACCTGCGGATAGCGCCCTCAGCTGCAGAACTCACAACACGTTGGTATAGTTCCAAATAACCTTTCTTGGCGCGGGGCTTGGGCGGCTTGAAGCGAGCCAGCCTTTCTTTGAGCTCCGGGCCGGGCACAAGCAGCTCGAGCCTGCGCCGCCTGATGTCGAGCAAAATTTTGTCATCCTCGTGTACCACGGCTATCAGCCCGCCCTCGGTTGCCTCGGGTGAAACATGACCGATGCAGGCGCCGCGCGTCCCTCCTGAGAAACGCCCGTCCGTCACGAGGGCAACCGACTCGAGCAAGCCCATCCCAGCTATGGCGGCGGTTGGGGCGAGCATCTCCCGCATGCCCGGGCCACCCTTTGGCCCTTCGTATCGAATCACGACCACGTCACCACGTTTGATTCGCCCGCCCAAGATTGCCTTGACTGCATCCTCCTCCCGCTCGAACACCCTCGCCGCCCCACGGTGGCGGAGCATGCGCGGCTTCACGCCCGCATATTTGACTACTGCGCCCTGGGGTGTGAGGCTGCCGTAAAGAATCGCTATGCCCCCCTCACGGTGATATGGTCTAGCCAACGGCCTGATCACGTCTGAGCCGTTGGACCTCACGAACTTCAAATTCTCGCGGACCCGACGCCCGGTGACGGTGAGCGGGCTCCCCCGGATCAACCTGCCGAGCTGCTTCATCACAGCGGGTACGCCGCCTGCTCGCTCGAGGTCAAGCATCGTGTGGCTTCCCTCCGGTCGCAAGTTGCAGATGTGGGGCGTGCGCCGGCTGAGTCGATCAAATGTATCCAAGCAGAGCTTTACTTCTGCCTCGTGAGCGATCGCCGGCAGGTGGAGCACCGTGTTGGTCGAGCCGCCTATGGCCATGTCGACGATGATCGCGTTCTCGAAAGCCGCACGCGTCATTATCCTGCGGGGTGTTATGCCATGTCGCAGCAGCTTGACGACCTGCGCACCGCTTTGTTTCGCCAGCCTCCGCTTCTTCACATCGACGGCGTGGGCGGTCCCCATACTTGGCAACGACATTCCAAGCGCCTCGCTTAAGCATGCCATGGTGTTGGCGGTGAACAGGCCCGCGCAGGAGCCGCATCCCGGACAACACCGATCCTCTATCGCCCTCGCCTCGCGCTCGCTGAGCTTGCCTGCCTTGACTGCTCCGACTGCTTCGAAGGCGTTTATGATGTCCAAAGATTGCCCTCGCCACTCCCCTGGCATCATCGGGCCGCCCGTGACCATGATCGCGGGGATATTGACTCGCGCGAGGGCCATGAGCATTCCAGGGACGATCTTGTCGCAACTCGCGATCGCAACCACGGCGTCGAACCGATGGGCCTCAAGCATCAGCTCCACGCTGTCGGCCACGACCTCGCGCGAAGGGAGCGAGAAACACATGCCCCTGTGCCCCTGCGCCAGCCCATCGCAAATCGCTATGGTGTTGAACTCGAAAGGCGTCGCCCCAGCCACGCGAACGCCAGCTGCAACTGCCTCGCCCAGTTCTCGGAGGTGCAGGTGCCCCGGGACCACGTTATTGTAAGAGTTTGCTATCGCGATGAACGGGCGCTCGATGTCGGCGTCGGTTAAACCATCGGCTTTCAGGAGCGCGCGTCGGGGTAAACCTTCAAGACCAGAAACGACCTCTCGGCTCCGAAGCTTCATCGAACCTGCCCCCGAGAAAGCTTACTTGCTAGATATATTAATTCTATGGAGGGTCCTGTTAACTTCTCGGTTTGGACTTTCGTTTCGGGATACGGGCGCATTAATCAATTCCTTAAAATAAGTTTACTCCGTACTAATATCGGGTGAGAGTATTGGAAGTTTGGGTTAGCAATACCATAAACACATTGATAGCATTATTTGCGTTTGCTATTGCCCTTTATGCTCTACGCACACTCATTAGGACTGAACTCAGAATGCTTAGGGGATACCAGAAATTAGCAACCATTTTTTATAGCATCGCATTTCTCATTTTAGGTCTAACTCTACTAAACATCTGGGGGGTTTTATCCCTGCTCATAAGTTTTGCCGCGGCTCTTGGCATCATAGGTGTAATCTTTGGATTTGCCATTATGGAGGTATGGCTATCGAATGCTATAGCTGGGGTAAGCCTCATTTTTGATAAGCTCATAGAAGTTGGTTGCACGATTAAAATCGATGGTACAAAAGGGAAGATAATACAGATATCCCTTACTTCAACTAGACTGGCCACAGACGATGGAAAATTGATGATAGTCCCGAATAAGAGCTTCCGTGAACGCCCTTATCTGATCCTCGAATTCCCTCGAGGTGAAGAACAGAAAACTCGTCGGCGCCGATAATTTTGTGAATAACGAGCACATGTCCATTTTTACCAATTAAAATACCTATTTCTTTAAGAACTTGCTGATTCAGGAGCATGTCATAAGTTAATGGTGCCCGATAAACTAGCAAATCACTTCTCTATTCCCGCCCACTTCCGCAAATCGCGCCCGACTTTCTCGACCAAGTGTTCATTCGCTTCCTCGCGCATCCGCTTCAGCTCCGGGATCCCGCGCTGGCTCTCCGCAGCCCAATCCTTCGCGAACTTGCCGTTCTGAACATCAGCAAGCATCTTTTTCATCGTCTCCCGCGCACGCTCGTCGATTACCCACTTGCCTCGAGTTCTGCCGCCGTACTCCGCAGTGTTGCTGACGGCCCTCATCATCCCCTCAATCCCGTGCTCGTAAACCAAGTCGATTATCAGCTTGAGTTCATTGATGCACTCGAAGTATGCTATCTCGGGCTGATATCCCGCTTGGACCAGAGTTTCGAACCCAGCCTTCATCAGCTCCGAGACCCCACCCACAAGGACGGCCTGTTCCCCGAAGAGGTCCGTCTCAACCTCCTCCTTGAAAGTGGTCTCGACGACGCCTATGCGCGTAAGCCCCACGCCCTTTGCCATGGCGAGCGCGAGTTGCTTCGCTTGGCCACTTGTATCCTGGGCTACCGCCAGCAGCCCAGGCGTCCCAGAGCCTTGCTGATACATCCGACGCAGGATCGCCCCAGGCGCTTTTGGGGCTATCATAATCACATCGATATCCTTCGGGGGCAAGATTTGCTTGAAATGAATGTTAAACCCGTGACTGAAACAAAGGGCTTTGCCGCGCTTCATGTGTTGTTCGATGTCCTTCTTATAAATTCCCGCTTGGTACTCGTCCGGAATCAATGTGTGGATGATATCGCCACGTTTTGCTGCCTCCGCTATATCGTAGACCTCAAAACCATCCTTCACAGCTTGGTCGTAGCTCGGGTCCTTGATGCTCCCGATGATCACCTTGCAGCCAGAGTCGCGGAGGTTATTCGCCTGCGCCTGGCCTTGGTTGCCGTAGCCGATTATTGCGACCGTCTTGCCATCGAGCGGACTCAAATCTGCGTCTTTATCGTAGAAAATTTTCGCCGTTTGAACCCCCTCTCAAGTTATTTCTCGTGATATAAGGACTTGTCCCGAGCGAGCGACCTCCTTGAGCGCATCTGGACCCAAAGCTTTGATGACCTTCTCGATTTCATCATGTTCCCCGCTGAGCTCCGCTATCAACACCCCGCCTTTTGAATCAAGCACCCTGCCACCTGCCCGCTCAACTTGCTGAATCACTTCCAAAGTTTTTCTGTCGTCGAGTTTCTTGGTCTTGAGCAGCGCCACTTCCCGGACGATGCTCCGCTCGGGTTCGATCACCTCGACATTCACGACGGGCTCCGAACGGGAGAGCACCCTGCGCATTAGCTCCGCCATGTGATCGTCCGCCTTGAACATCAGGATGATGCGCGCAAGCCCGGTAGGCTCCATCCCAACCGTGATCGAATCTAGGTTGATCTGGCGTCGGGTAAAGTCGCGCGTGATCCGCATCATAACCCCAGGGACATTTTCGCAGAGCACGGAGAAGATTCTCGTTTTCATGGACTCACCTAGGTCAACATTTGATCGATTCGCCCTCCGGCTGGAACCATTGGTAGCACGTGTTCATCGGGGTCAATCGGGATGTCGAGCACCGCAGGCTTCCCGCAGCGCAGAGCCTCGCGCAGCTTTGGAGCCACCTCGCTCGGTTTTGCCGCGCAATCGCCCCATGCGCCGTAAGCCTCGGCGAGCTTCACGAAGTCGGGTACTTTGCCGAGGTTTGTGGCGGAGCGGCGCTTTTGGAAAAATAGGTCCTGCCACTGCTTGACCATCCCCAAGTAGCGGTTGTTGAAGATGCAAGAAACAACGTTTATCTCGTTCTCTACGACCGTTGCCAGCTCCTGCGAGTTCATCAGGAAGCTCCCGTCCCCCGCGATGTTCACGACATCGCACTCCGGGCGTGCGACCTTTGCACCCATCGAAGCTGGGAACCCAAATCCCATCGTACCCAGACCACCCGAGGAGATGAAATGTCTGGGCTTCCGGACCACGTAGAAGTGGGCCGCCCACATCTGGCACTG
>JAUWBP010000096.1 GCA_030601665.1 Hadesarchaea archaeon
ATCAACTCTGCACCAAGTTCGCCGGCTAGCCACGTAAGCAGTTCCCCACATATCTTGAGTTTGATGAGCTTTCGCTCGAGGTCCTTGTCGCCCGAGTGCCTGCCGATTTTCGAGCCTAGGTCCATCCCGGCGAGGTATATCTTGCTCGCCCCAAGCTCGTGTGCCATGAAGGCAGCGCGATCGCCATCGGTGAACCCTCCGAAGTTGAAGAGCTTGTCGAATGCCGGGGTTTGGATGGTCCCGATCACTCTCGTCTGTACGTTTGGCATGACCTGCTCTACCCGCTCGAGGTTATCGCCATGCCCGTGCACGATCAGCCATGCACCCTGGTGCCAAGCGGTGAGCTGTGGCTCGACCTCGCCGTCAAGATCGGTGACGACGATATCCGGGTTGCGATGCTTGATGACGGCGGAGGTCGCACCATCCGCGGCGATTAAAACCCTATTCAGAAAGCCCGCTCGCTCAAGCCTTGCCAGATCCGCATCCAAGGAGGGCCCAGCTCCGAAGACGATGCAATCGCGGCCTCGAATGATGTTTTTCAAACCTTGAATATTTGGTCGAGGTAGCAGCACGTTTAACCTCTCGGCCGCCTGACGGTCTGCCCTTCGGTTCAACCCCAATCGTCGGACAATATCGTCATACCAAGGGTGCCAGAGCTCCCATCGCATGTCCCTCAGCCCACAACTTCCAACTTGATATCTTCCCCTCTGTGATTGTAAGTTTTCCAGGAGCGCTCGTCGTATGGGAAGGCCACGACGATGTGCACATATCCGAACTTCGCGAAGAGCGCCAAGTCTTTTTCAGAGGGCGAGGCACTTGGGGAGGGGTGGCTGTGCACGGTGCCGCAGGCGCTTGGGTCGATCGGTAGCATGTGGAGCCTTAGCACTGCCGATTCTTCGGATGAAAGCGTTCCGGGTAGTATGAGCACCTCCTTAATCATATCTCCAGCGGCGCGCAACACCCCTGCGAACTCCCGGGGATAGATGGAGCGGGATGCACCTAAAATAAACCTCAACGTTTCCCTGTCGATGTAGGAAATTTGCTTCATTTAGTCAGCACTCACAACACGCCATATGTGCTTTCATAGCCCGCGAGCGCGCCCATCCATGTCTGTTCGAGCTGCCTGTATACATCATATGGAAGCTCCCCCACGTACAGACGTGGCTTCTTAGACTGCGGCTCCAAGGGCACCCATCCTTCATCGGGTAAGTACACTTGGACCCATGCGTGGCTCGCAACAGTTTTCCCTTCGGGCGTAGTTCCAACGGTGAACTCCCAACCCGCGGGCGGTTGCCATGCTGAGACGACCCACCCGCTCACCCTTCTAGCAGGCATCCCGGCGGTCCTAGTTAGGGCAAGGTAGACGTTCGTGTAGTCCCTGCACTGGCCCTCCCTCGACACCAAAACTTCTTCGGACGTTGGGGGAGCGAACGATAAGCCGTAGGTGAGGTTGGTGCCGGTCCAGTTGCAGATCTCCTCTGCAAGCTTCCTGTTGTCGTAGTCGACCTCGTAGACATTGTCCAGCACTTCATTCACCCTGCTGGTATCCGTGATCACATAGGTGTCGGGAAGCAGGAAGTATGCGTAATTTGCGGGAACTTGGTTGTCACCTCGAGTTAATTCTCCATTAGGAACTGTTGAGAAAATGAGCTCACTTGGTAACTCCCCGTTTTTCTTGTAGGATGAGAGAATTCTGGTAAAAGTGAATAGGACATCTCTAAATCGGATTTTCCCGATTGGAGTTTCGATGGTGCCCGGTGCCTTGCTGGTGGATTTTATGTCGTCGTGAACTGTTTGCGCTAGACTAACGTACTCGTTTTTAGAAAGATTCCTCCAAGAGGCCCCCCAATCACCGTTCTCGTTATCTGGCGGGGTGACATTTTCGATGGGTTGCTGGATTAAAAATTGGCCATTTTGGTCTATGATTGTGATGGCGTCGGCAGCGTAATACAACACTTGGGCAGGAGAGAGGGAATACCAAGAACCCCCGCTGTATATCAAATAGTGATCGCTGAGTTCTCTTCCGTATTTTAGCTCTAGACGAACTTGCTCTAAAGAACCGATAAATGAGGGGTTCTCGGGGGAAATACCTTCATAGCTTATGGTGTACATTAAGTATTGTTCTAGGAGCTGCTGTGGGGTTATGGTAATTTCATTTTCGGTTACGGTTAAAGTCATACCGTTTTCTATGACGGCTGGTCTACCATCGACCTGTCCGAGGTACACAGAGCCCTCACCGTAAGATCCCCCACCATAATCGGTGAACTCATGAGAATCAAACATCGCGGAGTAGACATTTTCAGCACCCTCCGGGAGAACCATCACGCTTTGGTACGAGGACCGATAAAAGGCAACATCGATTCCAAATGTCTGAGCGAGGCTGCGGATGAGAATCCAAGTTGATTCCTCCCCGGCGATGGTTTCCTTGGCCGCACTTTGATTGTCGACCCAGTTGAAGTTTATCGTCCATTCATTATCCGACCAGCGCGCTATGTTGGGTATCTCCCATGTAAGAACAACTTTAAAATTCTCCTCGGCGCCGAGCCCGGTCACCTCGCAACTGATGTTATCTACTTCAAGACCATATCTCGCATATGTAGACCGAATAGACTCTGTGTATGATTGTGTCATAACATCTGCACCTATCAACCCGGTAATCTGTTTCATAAAGCTGGAGAGTTGGGACGGTGGCAGTTGCATTAATAAGCGACAGTTAGCGTTGCCGTCTGCATCGATATAAATAAACGACTCACCGAACTCCTCGAATTCAGCGGTCGATATTTCTTCTTCTCTAGGCGGTATTAGAAATATAATGGATGCCAAAAATGCGGCAGCGACGACTACTATGACGGCGAAAATGACCTCCTTCCGCGGCATATACTCATCTCATCTTCCTAGGACACCTTCAGGCGTTCCCTAACTTTTTTCGTCGCACTCACAATTGCCCGAAGTTTACTAACCGTTTCATCACGTGTTCGCGTTTTTAGTCCACAGTCTGGATCGATCCAAAGTTGCTCCGGGCGCAACACCTCAAGGGCCCGCCGGATGCGCTGCTCCACCGTTGTCGTGTCTTCAACCACGTGCGAGTG
>JAUWBP010000050.1 GCA_030601665.1 Hadesarchaea archaeon
GTACCGGAACTTTTGCCGATAATCGCCGTGCTCGCATGTAAGGCCAAGGGTAAAACGCTGATTCGGAACGCTGGTGAGGCGAGAACAATGAAGTCAGACCGCATTTCAGCGGTAGCCCGAGAACTGCGTCGGATGGGGGCGAAGATGCTTGAACACCACGATGGATTACTCATCCAAGGGGTAGCCAAGCTTAAGGGATGCGAGGTTAATGGGCACGACGACTACGCGGTCGTCGCAGCCCTGGTCGTGGCAGGGCTCCTCGCTGAAGGTGAAACGAAGATAAAAAATGGGGTCACGGCGCTCAGGACCTCGTACTCCCGCTTCATCTCCACATTTCAAGGGCTGGGGGCAGATATCGGCCACGCGATCTAGCAACGCCATGCAGCTGCCACGGAAGCGAGCTTGGCGCACAAACTTTTAAATTTCGGACCCACAGCTTAGCAGGGGGTTGATTGAGAGGTCAGCTTAGCGTCGAGTTCGTCATCATCATATCGGGCTTGCTGGTTATCCTCGCCGTCGTCACGGTGCCTATGTATAACCAAGCACGCACTGACGCCGAGAAGGTCTCGAAGCTTGCAGATGCGCATGAAGCCGCAAACACGCTGGTGAATGCGATCAACCTGGTTTACGCGGCGGGGGTCGGCTCTCAGCAAACGGTAGAGTACTGGCTTCCCCCAGGCGTCGTTTCGGTTTCCTTTGTCGATGGAACTGAAAATCGTGTAGATATTAAAATAGAACTGGACCAGGAAAGCGATAATGTGATGCAAGTCAGTACGATTCTGTCAAGCACGTATGAAAACATGGTCTCCGGTTCCATTTTGATAAGTTCTAATTACCGAGTTCTGCACCGTACGACATTGCGCCACGATTACGACATCGGCTATGCACAACCGATGCGGGTCGTGCTCGCGGATGAAATAATCGAGAGTGTTTGAGATGCGGGGACAATCAGCTGTAGAATATCTGCTCCTCTTCTCAGCCATGCTGGCGATCTTTGGTGTAGTCACACTCGGGCAGATGATAAATCCCATGCAAGAAGCCGGAAGGGATACGCTATATCTTTCCCAAGCTAGGTCCGCCGCCGATGCGATTGCCGGAGCGGTGAACTCCGTGTACGCGAATGGACAAGGAGCGACAAAAAGCGTGGGTTTTTCCATTGATCAAAGCTGGAGTCTGCAGCTCACCGAGAACATGCTCACGATAAGCCTTGAGATCTCGAGCGGAACCGAAAATGCCGAGAGCAGCCTTAGGTACGGGTTCAACGATAATCTACAAAACCTCTCGACCGGAACCTACACGGTAATCGCGGAATGGCCCGGTGACCAAGAGAATACCGTTAGGGACGGCTACAAGATTTACATCCGCATAAAGCCGCTGAAGGAGATCTAGGTGGAGGGCTGACGATGGGACTTCGCGAGCGAGGATTTTTCTCGATAGATGCGTTGTTTGCGGTTATGCTCCTCCTCATGATTTCATCATCATTTTTACACGTTTACGAGGGGCGAAGAGGGGCGGCTGAGCTGATGAGCGCTAGGTTGGAAGCCAAGATCGTCGGTGAAAAACTCGCGGCGGTAATAAACACCGTCTACACGAACGGGTCGAACTTCGAAATCGATGTCGACCTTCCCCAAAAAATAGGAAGTTACTTTTACAATATCGAGTTCGACAATACCACGCGGCAGGTTGTCGTGGAAAACTCAGCTTGGGGAACCGTTGGTGTAGGGGTCGTCTGCAAAAATATCTGGGATTTCGTGCTAGAACGGGAAAATTTGGAAAATACTATTCGAGTACATTGGGTGGAAAACATCGTGATGGTCGTGAACGCATGAGAGGCCAATCCAGCGCGGAGATGTTGGTCCTCACGGGGGCAATTCTCGTGGTGGTGACATCGTTCCTCTATCTGGGTACTGGGGGCAATGAAATGGCAACTGTCATGTCTGCCGCGCGCACCGGGGCCGAGAACGCGATTGCTTCCCTAGACTTTGAGTATGGGGGCACAATCGGTATCGAGCAAGTCGGCTTCGACGCCGGCACCATAACAATTTATGTGAATGTTAGGGGTGGGCCTCCGCCTGACAACCAAGCGATATCGGACAACATCAGAGTGAGCGCTCTCAAGTACATCTACCAAGCGGTGATCGGTTTCTTCCCCGACAACGCTGAACCCGTCAAGACTGGGTACTACACCTACGATGTGGACGTGGGGATAAGGAGGGTGACGAAGTGAACGAGCGAGGCCAAATTTTTACTCTCGACATGTTCTTCGCGCTGACCCTGACCGTGCTCGTGGTGAGCTACTCTGGGCTGGCGCTCGAGCAGGCACGCAGGCAGGCCGATGCCTATGCGTTGAGGTATTCGCTCGAGCGCACGGCAAACGATGCCGCGGATGCATTAGTGAAGACGTTAGGCTGGCCCTCGAACTGGGAGGAAAACACCGAAACTCTTGAGACTTTGGGTTTTGCGGAGGAAAATGATGGGAAAGCAGTTCAAAACATTCTAGAAATAGCGAAATTCGGACAACTCAGGCGCTTGGCTAATTACGACAACTGGGATGCCCCGGTGAATGCCAACGCAGTTAAAGCTATCAAGGAATTCTTCGGCGGCTCTGAGAACTTTGAGATTACCATATTTGATGAAAATGGAAACGAAATGTGGAACGCTTGGCCAAGATGGAAAATTGATGAACGCTCCGATGCAGAGAATGCCCTAGAAGTTGTTGTTGTAAGACGTTCTGTCGTCTCGAGGTACGGGACAGTTAGGTATGGGAGTGGGGATCTCTTGAACGAAAATGGTGGACGAACGGTGTTTTCCACGGATAATTTTGAGATACTTCCGGGAGAACTTGAAGCATTCGATTGGTACGTTATTCTTTTGACAAACACCACATCAGGCCTTCCTGTCGAGATATATGTAAACATAGATCCCAATCCCCCACCAACCCATAAGTTTAACCCACCATACGAACCAGAGGGGGACTTTTGGCCGGATGAACACGGCGGAATGGACGAATACCTTAACGTGGGCACGAACATTATAACAGCAGTTTCTGAGGGCAAGAAGAACACGTGGGCGATGATTTACCTCGTGGCAGTTCCCGCGTGCTCAATGCCTGAGAACGCAAGACTGGCGTTATCCGCACTGACCGCGACGCTTGAGGTGAAGCTATGGAGGTAGGCCCATGAGTTTTCGACATGATCGAAGAGGATTCATATTCAGCTTGGACGCGACGCTCGCGATGCTCGTCGTGCTTATAGTGATGACCGGGGTAGCGCGTATGGCAGGGCCTGAGCTGACCTACGGGCAACACGGCTACCTGCGTTTGGAGCGATACGCCAACGACGCGCTAGAGGTGATGGAGCTCACTGGCGCAATGGATATCATCGAAAATTTGCTTGCCCAAGGGGAAATATCAGAGGCTGGAAACCTTGCCGAAAATGTGCTGCGAAAAATCATACCAGGAGAAGTGCAGTTCAGACTTAGAATCGGAGTTGAAAATAATCCTCGCTTAGACAATGTTTACCCAAGCGCTGGAGAGCATGCAGAGTGGCGCGCCGCATTCGAAAACGCTGATGAAATTGCTGTTGCAGCTCGTGTTTCAATATTCCCACCTGAGAATGTATTCGATTCCATCACCCTCTACGTGTGGCGGGGGGCGAGGATATGAAATTGAGAGAGGAGCAACGTGGATTCGTGCTGAGCGGGATCGCGTTGCTGCTCATGCTGCCGGCGATGTTGCTCGCGGCTTCTTGCTTTATGATCATTGAAACGGGCGGGGAAGCTGTCTCACTTCAAGCAACTGCTGATAAGGTATTTCATACCGGGGATGACATTGAGCGCATGATTGAGGATATGTGGGACGAGAATCTGTTGGCTGGCAACGAGCCTAATGCCAACGCCAAGTTCGACGAGCTGGCCGACAATTATCGTGCGGCCACAGGGTTGCTCGTGGACCTCACGCCCAGCTGGATGTTATGGATCCATGTACAAAATAATGGGGCAAATCATTATACAGGGACTAAATACGGTAAGGTTGAACACGTCGCTCCAGAAAACTGGCGCTATTACTTTGAAGTCCAAGACGAGGAAAAGGGCGAAACCCCTGACTGGGACTATGATGAGCCCATCCTGCTGGTTGAAAAGATTGATAATAAGCTGCGAATAACTATCGAGGATTACACTAGTCCCTATCACTCGGATATCTATTATTCGGACCAGCTGCTGTGGGATTATGTGGGCGGCATCGAAAAAAATCACGTTGGTGAAACCATCGAGGTGGATGGAGTATTGCAACTTGAAGTTTCTGTCTATGTCAGGGATCCGAGGGGCGCCGCGCGATACTCATCAACTGTGGAGCTAGAGTGAAGAAGAGGATTGACGCTTCGGTGAAAAAATGGCGCGCAAAAGTTCTAAAACAACCAATTTCTTCCGCACGGTCGGTGATGCAGTTCTAGGTGTAGGGAGAATCCCAAGCAAAATAAAACGGAGGGCGCGGAAGCCTAAGGTAAAACCGCCTAGGATGCCGAGACGAGAAGTACCCCTGAGGTTAAAGGGTTTCTTCGAGCGGCGCCATACAGGGTGGCCCGAGTACGTCATGCTCAAGACACAGCTGACTATCCTCTCGCTCTTCGTAGCGGCGGTGATCTACATAGCACTGCTGCCCGGAGAAGTCATCGTCTTCATCCCCTTGCTCCTTGCGCTGAGCGCCTACCTGATCTATTTGGCGGCGACCCAGCTCAAGCGCGCCTTCGAACGAGACTACCCAGCCTACCGGAGCTTCGTCGCCATGTGCGTGGCCATCGCTTGGGTTTTCGTGCTGGCGCTCAGGTATTCCCCCATCGAGTTCTCGCTCGAGGCGATTCACCTGGCTTTCATCCCCCCGCTGACCGCAATAGTTTTCGTGTTCGCGGCATTTACGGCCTTCAGGCTGAAGTACGGCCGAAGCTTCACCTACGGCACGGTCGAGGAAGTTCGAGGCAGGCGGGCGGTGGTTCGCGTGAGCTACGACATCTGCAGTAATGTGAAGTCCGGGCTATATTTGGTGGAGAGTTTCGCTAAGGTCAGGAAAGGGGAACAGGTGAAGCTAAGCGTGGAGCGGCCGATGCTGGGGCTGAGGGGAGCGAAGGTTAGGGCTATATTGGGAAAATCAAAACCTACCACTTTACGCGCCGGTAAGCGCTAGGATGAAACCCCAATACAAATCCCCATAGAAGATCCCGATTGCCACCCCTAGCCCTAATGCAGGTGCAAATGGTATGCCTTTCTTGAGTTTTATGTAGTTCCTCAGCTTACGCTCGCGAACGAGGCGCTTGAGTGCCCCCACCTGGTAGCGCGTGAAACCTGCAGCCCGTCTGGGATTGGCGTAGAGACGATCATAATGGGGCTTCAGCCCAAATTTTGAACTCCAACGGCTGACCCTGCCGTCTTTCTCGTAAATGGTTTCGGCAGGAATCATGCCCTCGCGCAACTCCGTGATCTTTGCGCGCTCGTAGAGCACGCTGCTCCCCCGAAGGCGACAGTATGCCGTGTAGACCAGCAAAATTGGGAGGATTGCTATAACACTATTGAAGAGAATGGTCAAGGGAAACGGGTAGGGGACATCATTAACATGGGGTGATGTATAAAATGGCAGCAGGGCACCTAGAGCGGTGAAGAGCTTTACATCACCTCCAGCCCAGCCCCCTGTCAGCCACATCACATAGCTAATCGCGAAAGCTAAAGCTGCTCCAACCGCCCCAAAAATAGTTATCCAGAGGCCCCAACGCGCAAGTTCAGGAGATAGGCTAAGCAACCCGAGTTCGGATAAAATTCCAAGGAGCACGTAAAAGGCTACACCGACCCCGATGAGTGGAAATGTGAGCCGGTTGGGGATGATTCGCTTCCGCAGGTCTGTGTAGTTAGCAATGCAGACCGCTGTGAGAGCAATAACAGCTGGGAGGAGCTCAAACTCGAACGTACAATCACCCTACCTGACTTTTGCTAAATCAATGCTCAAAAAACTACCCATTACCCGCCTCGGGCTAGCTCCGCAATCCCTATCTGCCCGCGTTGCAAGAGCCGCAATTGGAGAATCGAAAAATAAAAAATAGGGAAATTAAAGTAACTCCAAGCTTTCTTCTGAGATAGTTTTTCAAATATGGTTCAAGAGTGCTTGATCCGTTGCGCACGGCCGGGGGTCGGGTAAGGGTTAGCCGGGAAGCCTCATTATTCTCCTTCGAGCGCACCCATATGGATTGTTTCCCACCGTACTTTTCCTTGATCAATCACGAGCTTGAGCTTTCTTTCCATTTTGCTAAGGGTGGCAGTTTTACCTGTCTTGACATCGATAAATGTAACGCTTCTTGGATTTCCATCCTTGTATCCATCGAACACCACGTAGTCCACGGGCGAGCCAAGAAATCGCGCGTCGGCTGGCTCATGCTTGAACATCGGCAGGAGGGGAGCAAGCTGTTCGCCTATTCTCCCTTTAAGTGCAGCCCGGCTTCGCTCTAGGATTTCTTGCTTGATTTTTTCTCTGAACTCGGCCTTCCACCGCTCAAATTGTACAGCTAGTCGCTCTTTAAGGTAGACATAGCATAGGAGGATACCAATAAGGAGCCCGAAGATAAGTACGACTATCTCGATCATTCACTCACCCCTTTTATCAAATACCTTACAGTTCCCTAGAGTCTTTTAAACATTAGATAAAAGCTGTTGCGATAGCCGAACCGAACATCGAACTAGGCCGAATAGGGGTGACTTATTATTGTTTCGATTCAGGACGAAACAACTCCCTCCCCCGAAGTCCCAAAAGGGGCGCCAGGCGGAGTGGCAGTTAGCTAGAGGGCTTGTGATCCACGACTCGTGATCCAAGTTCGGCTCGTGATCCAAGCTCGGTCTTTGCAA
>JAUWBP010000044.1 GCA_030601665.1 Hadesarchaea archaeon
ATCGTCCTCATAACAATGGGTGAAGATGGATCCATACTTGTAACGTCTGAAGGGGAGCACCGAGTACCCATTTATAAAGTTGAAAATGTGGTGGACACGACTGGCGCGGGGGATTGCTTCAACTCGGCTTTCATCAGCAGCATTTACAAGGGGATGACCCCGAGGGAGGCTGCAGATTTTTCCTCGGCATCCGCGGCCCTTTCCGTGACGAAGATAGGTGCTCAATCCATGCCGATATTGAAAGAGGTTGAAAAGTTTTTAGGGAGCAACCCCGAGAAGGGAATGGTGAAGTGAAAACATGGCGCATGGCTACAATGGCAAGATTTTACGCGTCGATTTGTCGAGCGGAAAAATCTCAGTAGATGAGCCGGATGAGGTTTGTTACAGGAGGTACCTTGGGGGAAGAGGTGCCGCGCTTTACTACCTCCTGAATGAGATGGAGCCAGGTGTGGACCCGCTTGGCCCTGACAACTTGCTGATATTCGCACCAAGTGTCATCACGGGAGCTCCCATACAGGGCGTTTCCCGATTCTCGGTCGCCTGCAAGTCGCCTCTTACCGGAACGTATGGCGAGGCGGAGGCAGGGGGGGATTGGGGGCCCGAGCTGAAGTTTGCCGGCTTTGATGCGGTGGTCGTCAAAGGGAAGGCGGAGAAGCCAGTTTATTTGTGGATTCATGACGGTGAGGCAGAGATCCGTGATGCAAGCAAGATATGGGGAAAACCGACCAAAGAGGCTCAGGAAGGCATCCACGAGGAGCTCAAAGACAAAATGATAAAGGTAGCCCAAATAGGCCCAGCAGGTGAAAAACTCGTTCGGTATGCATGCATCATCAACAAGTTGAGGGATGTAAATGGCCGTGGAGGAATGGGTGCGGTCATGGGGTCAAAGAATCTCAAGGCGATAGCAGTAAGGGGGAAGAAAAGGATTGACATGAAGGACCCTGACAAGGTGAAGTCCCTTGTGAAGTGGTTCACCGAGAACTACTTGAAAAATGCTGATGTATCAGGACTCCATAACCTCGGTACCCCTCAGTACGTCCTCGCGCTTAATGCCGCAGGAGCTCTCCCGACCAAAAACTTCCGTGATGGCACCCTCGAAGGTGCTGAGAAGATAAGTGGGGAGACCATGAAAGAGACCCTGCATGTCGGTTCGACGGCGTGTTGGGCATGCACAGTCGCGTGTAAGATGGTGGTCAAGGTAGATGGACCTTTTAAGGTCGATCCTGCCTATGGAGCCCCTGAGTACGAATCGGTCGCCGCCCTGGGCTCGTGTTGCGGCGTCACCGATTTGAAGGCTGTAGTGAAGGCCAACGAGATATGCAATGCATACGGGATGGACTCAATTTCGTCGGGGGCATCGGTTGCTTTTGCGATGGAGTGCTTTGAGAACGGCATCCTGACAAAGAAGGATACGGGTGGAATCGACCTCAGATTTGGCAACGCTGAAGCCATGATGAAAGTGGTCGAGATGATAGCTAAACGAGAGGGCTTAGGTGACATCCTCGCCGAGGGCGTCAAAAGGGCTGCCGAAAGGATTGGCAAGGGGGCTGAGAAGTTTGCCATGCACGTCAAAGGCAAGGAGGTCCCAATGCACGAGGGCCGCTGGAAAACGGGTGTAGGGTTGGGCTACGGTGTTTCTCCTACTGGAGCTGACCATGTTCAGATGGAGCACGACCCCTGCTTCGAAGAGAAGGGTTTCTTCATCGATCAACTCAAACCGATAGGCATCCTGGAACCTGTGCCAAGCCTCGACCTCGGCGAGCGTAAGGTCAGGTTGTTTACTTACCTGCAACATTGGTGGAGCTTGGGCAATTGCCTCGATCTATGCCTGCTCACGACCGCTCCTGCTAGGGTTTGGACGATACCACAGGTGGTGGAGATGGTAAATGCGGTCACGGGTTGGGACACTACGACATGGGAGCTCATGAAGGTCGGGGAACGTGCCACTACGATGGCCCGGGCATTTAATGTCAGGGAAGGTTTCACCAAGGATGACGACCAGTTGCCGGAGCGGCTTTTCCAACCGCTCGAAAGCGGGTCGCTAAAAGGCACGAAACTCTCGAAGGAGGACTATAAGCAGGCAGTTGCCGCGTATTATCAGATGATGGGTTGGGACGAAACCGGCGCACCGACCAAGGCAAAGTTAGAGGAACTCGATGTCGGATGGGTCGCTGAAAAGTTAAGGAAATGAGTTTTCGGTCCAAAAATGAGAAAACTCAACTTTTTGCTAACCATTTCAAAATTTGGTAAAAGAATTGAACGTATTTGTCACCTAATTCCATATCACCGATCATTACCCTTTTTGTTCCCCAATCTACCATCCCACCGACCCAATGCGGTGATGCATCGGTCATTAGTGCGAGGGTTCTGCCTTCCCCATACTTACGAACCGCGAGCAAGGGATTCTCTTCTTCAGCCAACTTTATCCCTTCAACCCTTTCTTTCCCAATAGATTCTATCCCTTTCGAAGTTAGGAGCATTTCAGCGTCAGGTTTTGCGATGACTTTATTGTATCCACAAATAGTGGGTGCATCATTCCATGGTAATCCTTTTAAGATTGGATGTTCTGTTTTCTTGATCATCTTGAAACCATTTGAATCATTGATCCTATCATCCTCTGGCAAACAATCTACTGGCAGCACTTCTTCAACTGGGGTACCCCTGTAGTTTCCTTTAGAACCGGTGAATGCCCACCATCCACCTATCATTCCCAAACTTCCACCCTTCTTTACATATTCCTTCAACAACGCCATTCGGTCGGATAAATCCGAACCTGGGGCATCGCTTATTACCACCGCATCGTATTCTGATAGTTGATCCTGCGTCGATGGCATTTCCTGTAATCTATCTGGTGGGATATGGGTGAAATCGATACCTGATTTTGTCATTACAGCTATCAGGTATCTCGCATATACTTCCGGTTCGCCAGCCAGTAATAATTTCATGGTTGCAGATAGGTAACTTGAGCATTTAAACTTTTCTCAAGACAAATTGGTGGGGTTGGCGAACCGAGAAATGCCTTAAATGCTTAAATTCTCATGATGATTATTAAAGAGGTGCACTGGATGAAAATCCCAAAGTACGTCTGCGCGTTCAAGGGGAAGGATTTCCTCAACACCCAAGATTTCAGCCAGGAGGAGATCACCCAAGTTCTGGACGCCGCGAAGGATTTGAAGGAGAAGTTCAAGTCAAGGGTTGAAACGCCGTACCTGGCCGGAAGAACCCTCTTCATGTTTTTTTACAATCGTTCCCTCCGCACGCGGAACTCGTTCGAGGCCGGCGTCTATCAGCTCGGGGGCCACGCGCACTTTCTGAGCCCGCAGGATGTATACACCCCGACCCTACCCGAGGACATGGTGCCCTATAAAACTGAATCGATCTCAGATGTCGCGAGGGTGCTGAGCCGCTACGGAAACGCGATCGCTATCCGAATTTACGGCGATGCCGCGAAGTGGGTAATCGGGCGGGGGCACCGCGTAATCGAGGAATTCGCGCGCTGGGCCGACGTGCCAGTGTTTAACATGGAGGACGACCTCTATCACCCGTTCCAAGCGCTCGCCGACATCATGGCGGCCAGGGAAGCCGAGCCCAAGCTCCAAGGCAAAAAGTTCGTGGTATCCTACGCTTACTCCGGCGGCTTAAAGCCCCTCGCAGTCCCGCAGAGCGAGGTCCTGATAACGACCCAGTTCGGGATGGATGTCGTGCTCGCTCACCCTAAGGGATTCGAGCTCGAAGATAGCGTGATTAATGCCGCGAAGGAGAACACTGACCGCTACGGCGGGAGCTTCAAGGTCGTCAACGACATGAAGAAGGCATTTGAAGGTGCTGACTTCGTCTACCCAAAGGCTTGGTCGCCGAAGCAGTTCGTCCCGCCCTACAGCAAGACGGTCGACAAGGAAGGGGCCTCAGCCTACCAAGGCAAATTCAAGGACTGGATCACGACTCGAGAACTTCTAGATGTTACCAACAAGGCTTACTACATGCACTGCGGACCTGCGGACAGGGGGCAAGAGGTAACCAACGAAGTGCTCGACGCTTACGACCGCTCCCTCTATTTCGATGAGGCCGAGAACCGACTGCACGCCCAGAAGGCAGTCATGGCTATGCTGATGGGTTAATCAAGGCCGGTGCAGCTACATCGTCCGCTATTTGATGAGTTTTTTAAGTTGTTCTAGCTTCGGCTCGATCACCACGGGCTCCTCGGCTAGCTTCATCGCCGTCCCGACATCCTTGAGCCCGCCCCCCGTCACCTCGACCACGACGACTTCGGAACGATCGACAATTCCGGCATCGAGTAATTTGCGGAGCCCAGCAAGTCCGGCGGCGCCCGAAGGCTCGGCGAAGATCCCCTCGCTTTTAGCCAAGAGCTTTTCCGCCTCTAGGATTTCCGCATCGCTCACCGCTTGCACGGCACCCTTCGAACGTTCGATCGCGGGGATCGCGGTATCGGCATCCCAAGGGTAGGGGTCCACAAGCCCCCCCGCCACGGTGTTCGGGTTCGGCCAAGTCGGAATTTCGTACGGTGGCGTTCCATGCTTGAACGCTTTGACGAGAGGGGCGCAACCTTCAGCCTGGACCGCGGCAAGGTGCGGCACCCCTTCGACCAAGCCAAGCTGCTCGAACTCGAAGTAGCCCTTGGCGTTCCCCGAAAGCAAGGTTCCTGCCCCGACCGGGACGACGACCCAATCCGGAACCCGCCAGCCCAGCTGTTCGCAAATCTCGTACGACATCGTCTTGGAACCCTCGGGTTGGTAGGGGTTGAAAGCGCCGCAGCTCGGTATGGGGTGCCACCTGAATTTTTTCCACGACGCGCGCATGAACTCGTAGGTCGAGTCACCCACCCCCTTGCTGGCCACCTGGACCACATGGGCCCCGTACATCGAGAGCTGGGCTAACTTGCTCTCCGCCGCTCCCGCTGGGACGAAAGCGTGACACTCGATCCCCGCCTTTGCCGCGTAGGCCGCGAGCGCGATCGCAGCGTTCCCGCTCGACGCAGTCACGACTTTTCGCGCCCCGAACTCGACCGCTTTGGATAAACCAACGCTCATCGGGCGATCCTTGAATGACGCCGTCGGGTTCTTGGTCTCATCCTTAAGGAGGAGCTGCCTCATCCCCAGCTCGCGGGCTAGGTTTTTCGCCTCTAGGAGCGGCATGCCTCCCTCGTCCAGCGTCACGATGTTTTTCCTGCTGGCAACTGGCAAGAGCTCGAAATATTTCCAAACGCCCGCGCGCCGTTTAGCGAGTTCCTTCTTGTTGATCTTCTCGGCGATCGCGTCGTAATCGTAAAGGATCTCCAATTTCCCCCCGCATTTTTTGCAGGTGTAGAGTCCCTTCGTGGGTGCGTGCTTTCGCCCACACTTTAAGCACTTGAGTTCCTCGACAAACACCAAAGCACCAGGGTAATAGTTGGGGCCTGAAAATAAGAGTTTGGGCCTCTCAGGTGGCTTTCAGCTTCTTGAAGATCCCCTTACTCGGAGCGCTTGCCCGCATCCATCGCTCCGAACGAAATTTTGAGCTTCCTGAAGATATCCTTGAGTTCCTCCGTATGGTTGCTGGTAAGCTCGACGCCCTTAGGGTATCGGATAGCGTAGAGGATTCTCCCCTTCATCATCGTCAAGAGCATCACCCCGAGTGTCCCCAGCAGGAGCCTGACGACTGCCGATCCCCCGGTGTAGTTCACTATCACTTCGTCTTTCTTCGGGTCTACCTCCTTCAAGACCTTCGCGATGGCTTCCCAGACCGAGGAGGGGTCGAAAACGTCGCACTTCTGGAAAACCACCTTGGTCTTACCCTTCCTCACCGCTGCCTTTATCACCTGTTCGTTTGGTTTGCCGTAGCCCGCTCTCTTGGCGATGTACTTCAGCTGGTAGTCAGAACAAATTATGTATGAAACATCGGGCGTCTCGCGTTCGATCACGAGCTCGACCGTTGTAGGGATCTCGCCGAGGCCTTGGATCGCTATTTTCATTTCAATCGTCTGATAATTGCCCACCAATCTTTTTAAGGTTGCCGTCTCCAACGGTTTTTAAATCTCTGAACGCGTAAATGGGGGCGGTGGTAAGGTGTGGGTTGAAGCGCTGCTTGTGGTCGTCATCCTCATACTCCTCGGGATAATCCTCTTTTCTGGCGGCAGCATCGCCCGAAGGCGCGTACTCTCGAGGCAAGTCGGTTCCCTACACAAAGAAATGCAGAGATTGGAAAATGCAAACGAGGCGCTCCGCAGCAGTATGGGTGTAGGGTCGGAAACGCGAGTAAAGCGTTTTGGAGATCTATTAGAACTGGTGAGGGATCTCGAGGCCCTCAGGGGCGCGATAGCTGGGTCGAGCACCTGCAAGCGAGTGCTCACTCAGAAGTACAGCATGGATCCGGGGCCGGAGCTCCTCAAGCGCATCCTCGCCGCAAAGCTATGGATGGATTCCGCAGTCAAGTGGAGGCTCGCCGACGAGTTACTCGTGGGTGAAGTCGGTAGGAACATTCTCCAAAGCTTGGACTCGGGGGCCCCCATAGATAGGGCCGCCATCAAAGCGGGGGTGCCCGTAACGGTGGTGCGGGGACAGGTCAGGAGGCTACAGGTCCTCGGTTATCTGGACAACCGAATAGCGCTGACCGAGCGTGGGCGGGAAGCCTTGATATGAAAACTCTCAGCGGGCCACGTTTTCAAAAAATTTAGGTAACACCCATCACTGATATTTTCAAGGGTAAGTAAGTCAAGAGGGGGTAGGTTAGTGAAAAAGAAGGGAGTAAGTTCAATAGTTGTATTATTTCCGCTTTTATTGTGTGCTGTGCTCATTTCTGTATTGCCGGGTGCATCGTTAACGCCGGAAAATACGCCTTATGAACATGTCATTCTAATTGTGGTCGATGGGGTGAGGTCCGACATACTTGTGGGGGCGAACACTCCTAACATTGATAATCTCACAGTTAGCGGCTCTTTCACTTGGAATGCTTGGACGGTTAGACCTTCGAATACAATCACCGCCATTCCCTCGATCTTTACTGGGGCGACGCGGGAGGTTCACGGAGTCACCGACTGGGACGGCGAGATATATGCTGAGACTTTTGTGGAGGTGTTCGAGGAGGCGGGCCTACCCTGCGCGATCGTGGGCGAGGACCCGATCTTGGGCGGGTATTCAGCCACCTATTGCACGAACTACTATGGTCATCCTCAAGCAGAGGAACACTTCATGACCCTGGCGATTGACTTGCTCAGGGAGAACGATTTCTACTTCGTAACCGTTTACAATCCTGTGCCAGATCACATGGGGCACCAGTATGGGCATAGCAGCCCCGAGTACCGCGAAGCCATCGAGGACGCGGATTACCACATCGGGAGGCTGGTGGAGAATTTGAAGGAGTTGGGCGTCTACGAGGACACGCTGATCGTGATCACCCCGGACCACGGGATGACGGGTCGCTCGCAC
>JAUWBP010000054.1 GCA_030601665.1 Hadesarchaea archaeon
GAACTTACTTGGGTCAACCTTGCACTGCTTGAAAATCTCGGCCAGCGTTTGGTGGGGTAAGTTGAGGGAGACGTAGCATATTTTTTTACTGCGTTTGGAGGAGAATTTGATGAGCTTTCTTAATTCATCCTGATACCGTTCGGCCGAAATTAACAGAGCGACGATTTGTCGTTTATCGAGCTGTCGTTCGAGCATCAAATCCCACTCATTTCTTATCCGCAGAACACAAATATATGTTTTACATACATTCGGAATTTAACGAAACCTTTTGTAAAAAGATAGCGAGTCGAATTCGCTTAACGTTAAATTTCTGGGTTCTTCCAGCGCTGGGTCTCATACCGAAAAAGAAAAGAGATAGTAAGAAAAGAGGAAATGCAAGGTGAGGGATGGAGGTGAAAAAGCGTACAACGGCAAAAATGGCCACGGAAATGATCGAGGGCATGATGGATGCCGTGGTTATAACTGATCTTGAAGGAAGGATAACTCAATTCAACCAAGTGCTCACGGAGTCTTTCGGTTGGGGTAAGGAAGTGATGGGGAAGCTTCCAACAATATTTGTTGCTGAAAGGGACATTCCAAAAGTCATGGATGGAATAAAAGAATGCATCGAGAAGGGTTTTATCAGGAACCTAGAATGTACCTGGCTAACTAAGGATAAAAAAGAGGCCCCCGTTTTACTCAATGTCAAATTGTTAAGAGAGGCTAAAGGTAACCCCACGGGCATGATTGCAGTAGCTAGGGGCATCACCGAGCTCAAGCGCACCGAGGAGGAGCGAGCGAGGGCGGCAACACTGGCAACAATAGTTGACGCAATGATTGATCCGGTATTTGTGTTTGATCTTGAAGGGAGATGTGTTTTCGCCAACCGTGCATACTCCCAAATGTTTGGTATGGAGCCCAAAGACATCGTGGGGAAATCCATCATGGAGATACCCGGAATTGAGAAGCAGAAACCTGAAGAGGTAGAGAAGTTCATGCCGCTCATCAGAGAAGCCATAGAGCGGAGCAGTGCTGGTCCCATGGAGTTGGTCCTCGTTGCGATGGACGGCAGAGAGATCCCCCTGAGCATTGCCGGTGGGGTGATAAGGGACGCCCAAGGTAATCCCACTCATGTAGTCGCGGTGCTCAGGGACATCACCGAGCTCAAGCGCGCGGAGGAGGAGCGGGTAAGAGCAGCAGCAGACCGCGCTCGAGCCGAGGAGATGGAAAAGCGGATCCAGAAGATGCGTTTCATTTATGAGGGAAGCAGAAAGATGGCTTTATCCCTTGAACTAGATGAAATCTACAATCGTGCTTTAGAATTGGCCTGCACCGCTATGGAAGCCGATGGTGGTTCGGTGATGGCATTTGATGAAAAAACCGGTGAGTTGGTGGTTAAAGTTGCAAGCGGATCACAGAAGGAGATTGCTATAGGGAAACGTCTCAAGCTGGGGGAGCGATTTGCAGGCCATGCCGCCCAGATGAAAAGAGCTCTTTCCATGCATGATGTGGAAGACGAGCCTTGGTTTAAATCTCTCAAGAAGTTCGAGGGAATAAAATCTGGGATGAGCATACCCCTCTTGGTCAAGGATAAATTGGTGGGCGTCCTTAATTTAAAAAGAACTCAGAGGGATGAGAAATTTGTCAAGAGCGATCTGGGACTTGTTTCGATCTTAGCTGATTATGTCGCTTCCATCATCGAGCGCAAGCGGGCGGAGGAGAAACTCGAGGCAAGGGTCAAGGAGCTCGAGGAGTTCCACGAAGTGGCGGTGGGCCGGGAGCTGAAGATGAAGCAGATGGGGGCGGAGCTCGAGCGGCTGAGGGCCAAGGGAGAGAAATAAGAAAGATAGTGTAGAGTAAAAAAGTTCGAAAATGATGTGAATTGAATTGACAAATGTGGTGGCTCCTCTTGGACATTTTGGAATTAACCGAGCATGCAGTCGAACTCGCTTCGAAGGACGAGGAGCTGCGGGAAAAGACCCGCGACACGCTCACGACAATCACCATGGTCCTGAAGGATGGCGAGGATACCCCCATCGCGATTTCCATCAACCGGGGAGAGCTTCGGTTCTCTAGGGGATGGGTGGAGAAGCCCGACTTCCAGTTCGAGATCTCAAAGGAGAACTTCACGAAGCTCATGATCGGGAAGGCCCACGGGTTAATCCTGATGGCGACTAAGAAGCTGAAGATGGTCAAGGGCTCGTGGGGCGAGATCAACAAAATTGCAGGGGCGCTGAGCCTAATACCGAAAAAGGGAAAGGAGATAGCTGAGAAAGAGGGGGTAAAGGGTTAGTGTATGGGCGAAAAAAAGCGTACAACAGCAAAAATGGCCACGACAGTGATAGAGAGCATGATGGATGCCGTGGTTGTAACTGATCTTGAGGGAAGGATAACTCAATTCAACAAAGCGCTCACGGAGTATTTCGGTTGGGGTAAAGAAGTGATGGGAGAACTTCTAACAATATTTGTTGCTGAAAGGGACATCCCAAAAGTCATGGATGGAATAAAAGAATGCATCGAGAAGGGTTTTCTCAGGAACCTAGAATGTACCGGGCTAACTAAGGATAAAAAAGAAGTCCCCGTTTTACTCAATGTCAAATTGTTAAGAGAGCCTAAAGGTAACCTCACGGGCATGATTGCAGTAGCTAGGGACATCACCGAGCTCAAGCGAGCGGAGGAAGAACTCCGAAAACGTGCAGTTATTATTGATTCAACAATCGATGCTGTTATTACATTAGATTTGAAAGGGAATATAATTTCTTACAATAAGGGAGCAGAAATGATGTATGGTTATACTGCAAAAGAAATGATTGGAAAATCCATTACTACTATCTACCCAAAAGAAGAACCTCCTGAATTGGAAAAGATTATCGGGGTCTTGTTAAAAGGCAAAAAAATCTCTGGCATGGAAGCAACTGTTGAACACAAGAATAAAGAATTAATAACAAGTTTGGTGTCCCTGGCACCAATAAAAGATGAGAAAGGAAAAGTAATTGAGATAGTCGGAATAGCCCATGACATCACCGAACTCAAGCGAGTGGAGAAATCGCTGCGGAAGCGAACGCACGATCTTAGCGAGCGAGTCAAGGAACTAAATTGTCTTTATGGTATTTCTGATTTCGTAGAGAAGCCGGGCACTTCGCTGGAGGAAATCCTTCAGGGAACAGTTGACCTTATCCCCCCTGCTTGGCGGTACCCGGTGATTACCTGCGCACGAATCATTGTGGAAGGTAAAGAATACAAAACGAAGAACTTCAAAGAAACCGTCTGGAGGCAAGCCAGCGACATCGTCGTGCGCGGCGAGCGGGTTGGCGCCGTGGAGGTCTGTTACCTGGAAGAAAGGCCAGAAAGAGCTGAGGGACCTTTTCTGAAAGAAGAGAGGAGTTTGATCAACTCGATTGCTAAGCGGATGGAAGAAATCATCGAGTACAAGCGGGCGGAGGAAAAGCAATTGGAATTGCGCGATGAAATCTGGGAGCGCATAGATAGAGAGAAGAAACTTGCAGTAGCGGCAGCAGCAGCCGACAAGGCTAGGTTGGAGGAAGTGGAAAAAGCAAGAAAAGCCATCGAGGAGCGCGCGCAGAAGCTCGAGAAATCCCGCTCTGCCATGATTTACCTGTTGAAGGACATGGACCAAGCGCGCAAGGAGTTAGAGCATTCATACGAGGACCTGAAGGCATTGGACCGGCTCAAGGACGAGTTCATTGCCATGAGCGCTCACGAACTGAAGACTCCACTAACCTCCATGCTCTCCCTCTCGCAGCAGATGTCGGGCAAAGAGCTCGGGGGACTCACAGAAAAACAGGAAAAGGCCTTGAGGATTATCTCCCGGGGGGGGGAGCGTCTCAGAGGGACGGTCGAAAAGATATTGGAGATATCGAGGCTTGAATCCGGGCGAATGGAGCTTTGCAAGGAAAAGCTACAACCGTCATCGCTTATCCAGGCTGTGGCTGCGCGTATGAAAACGGTGGCCGAGCTTAAGAAGGTCTCCCTCACTCAAGAAATACCTGAATTGCCCCCGGTTGAGGTTGATGGAGGACGTGTGTCCACTGTCCTGACGAATCTGATCGAGAATGCCATCAAATTCACTTCGAGAGGAGGTAATGTGACGGTGGAGGCCCGGCAGAGGGGGGACCGAATCCTCGTCCAAGTGAGGGATACGGGGATGGGCATAGCCAAAAAAGACCTCCCGCAGATATTCACGAAGTTCTTCCAAGTGGATCACACCAAGTCAGGGGCTGGGCTTGGGCTGAGCATATGTAAGCGGCTGGTGGAGGCCCACGGTGGAGAGATATGGTGTGAGAGTGGATTGGGAAAGGGTTCGACGTTTTCTTTCACGTTGCCGCTGAAGGTGTATTCGATTATTTGACGCTACAAGGGGAATAAAAAATATTTAAGACGACAAATTCATTTGGAAATGGAGGGTGAACGAAATGGCAAAAAAGGTGATGGTAGTCGATGATGAGCCGGACCTGTGTGAGACGGTCAAGCTTCTCTTGGATGGCAAGGGTTTTGAGACCGTGACCGCTCTTAGCGGGGCCGAAGCCTTAAAGAAATTGAGGAAGGAGCCGGTCGATCTGGTCCTCGTAGACTTCTTCATGCCGGAAATGACCGGCAGGGGTCTTGTCGATGAGATCCGTAAGGACCCAAAACTCAAGAAACTCAAGCTGGCATTCCTCACCGTCGCTTTGTTCGGTGAAGTGGGGCGGGAGGACCTGCAAAAGCTGGGGATCTTGGACTACATCCAGAAGCCCTTCGATAACGAGGACTTGGTTCGAAGGGTTAAGAAGATGGTTGGTGAATAAACTTAGTTTCCCAAGCTGGTATACTCATAAATTTTTTATGGAGGAGCACCGGCAAGTCGGGATTGGAGGGAACCATTGGACGTTCTTGAGGTGACCGATCGGGCCGTCGAGCTCGCAACGCGCAAGCTCAAGCAAAAGGTCAAGGAGCTCGAGCGGGCATATGAGGATCTGAAGGCATTGGACCGGATGAAGGACGAGTTCCTTGCCATGACCGCCCACGAGCTGAAGACACCCCTGACCCCCATGTTGTCCCTCGTGCGGCAGATATTGGACAGAGACCTCGGGAAACTCAATGAGAAACAGGAGAAAGCCCTGAGGATCGTTTCCCGGGGGGCGGAGCGCCTCGGGGGTTCAATTGAAAAGATCCTGGAGATATCGAAGCTTGAATCTGGGCGGATGGAATTAAATAAGGAAAAGATACAACTGGCATCACTTATTCAGGATGTGATCGAGCAAATGAAACCATTGGCCAGGCTAAAGAAGATTACCTTAACCCAACGGATTACTAAGTTTCCCCCGGTTGAGGCCGATGGAAGACGTATGACCACCGTCCTCACGAATCTGATTGAGAATGCCATCAAATTTACCTCGGATGGAGGTAAGGTGACGGTAGAAGCCAAGCAGAGGGGGAACCGGGCCCTCGTCCAAGTGAGGGACAGGGGGATAGGCATAGCTAAAAGAGACCTCCCGAAGCTTTTCACGAAGTTTTTCCAAGTGGACCACACCAAGCCAGGGGCCGGGCTTGGACTGAGCATATCCAAGCTGCTGGTGGAAGCCCACGGTGGAAAGATACGGTGTGAGAGTAAATTGGGGAAGGGTTCGACGTTTTCCTTCACGCTGCTGGTGAAAGGATAGTTTCCCATTCGATTAGTTTGCTCGCTAGCGCTTGAACTTCGCTATTTCTTCGGTCAGGTCTACGCTTGTGAGTATCGTGCTCCTGCAGCAGTAGCGCTTGACCCCCAACTCGTCGAGCACGCGTTTGGGCTCCTCCCCCCTTTTGGCGCGCTGCTCGAACTCCTCGTACTTGTCGCCCAACAGCTTGCCGCAAGTTATACAACGAACCACCCGCACGTGATCACCTATACGATTTTTGGTAACGGGCCCTAGCTCCGGGACCACCGGGCTTCTTGGGCTCCTTAAAGCGCACATCGCTCTTTATCAAAGTCCAGTCGTGCTGCTTGAAAAGCTCTCGCACCTTGGGGTCACCTGACCACTTGATGAGCCCCCGCGCGATGGCCGTGCGAACGGCATCCGCCTGCCCCATGAAACCCCCGCCCTCGACATTTACCTTAATATCGACACGGTGCGCGAGGTCTGGCACCAAGTCCAAGGGCTCTAAAATTTTGAGTCGCGCGAGTTCCGGCTCGTAAACCTTGAGCGCGCGGCGGTTGATGAACACTCTCCCCTGACCATCCTTCACCGTGGCCCTAGCGAGCGCGGTCTTGCGTCTGCCAGTTGCGAGCACGACCTTCATTAGAACTTCACTCCCAAGTGTTTGCTTATGTCTCCGATCCTCATAAAGCGTCGTGTACCTAGCCGATCGAGGCCAGCTTCGGGAAGGGTTTGCATCTTCTTTCCGGCGAGCTCAGGGGGGACTCCCACGT
>JAUWBP010000110.1 GCA_030601665.1 Hadesarchaea archaeon
ATTTTCAGGTCTAAAGGCTCGCGCTTAAGGAGTTCACCTCTGCATGATAAATCTCCTTTTCATCTCCCTCCGCTTTCGCTCTAGAAATCGGTAGACCGATGAATGTTGGGCTCCTCCCAGCAACCTCTCAACAGCCTCTCGAGCGACCGCGAGCTGCTCGGCCGTCCCGATGAGCGCGATGGTCTTTCCGTAAACCGACACGTGGGCATCGGTCGTTTCCTCCAGAATTTGTCGGGTCCTTCCCCGCTCTCCTATCGCCCGCCCTTTGAGTCGGACGAGCGCACGCTCCGAGCGCCCAGCGAAGTCTCGGATGTCAATCACCTCGAGAAACTGATCGTCCTCGAATAACCGAAAGGCTCGCTCGGAGCTAAAGCCGCGAGCGATGGCATTGAGCACCTCCCTCGCCATGAGCGCCCCTAGCGGGTCCTCGCCGCGTTCGATCCGTACCTCCCCCGTCTCGCTGTCGAGGGTTAGCTTCGTACCCGTGCGGCGCTCTATCTCCTGCTTCACCTCGCCGCTCGGACCGATTGCGACACCTATGCGTTCTTTCGGCAATCTGGCGTACATCAGCTGCACCGTAACTAACGCGGGCCCAGATTATCTTTAAACACGCTGCTACCCGAGGGTTCGAGCTTTCCGGCGTACTTCCCACCGAGGTCGTCGTAACCCACGCGCACCGCCTGGTCCATGGTATAAAATAAGAGCTGGCAGATTCGCATCCCCGGGTATAGCTTAACAGGCGAGGGGTTCATGTTGAGGATCTCGAGCGTGACGGGGATTGGGCCCCTTGCCCCGGAACCTGGGTTGACGTGGCCCGAGGAGATGTGTATAAAAACCCCCATTCGCGCCACCGAGGAGCGCCCCTCGATGGAGGCCACGAGGTCGTTTGGCACTGCGATGCGCTCGCGGGTGATGCCCAAAACTAGCTGCCCGGGCTGCAGGACGAACGGCTCTCCCCCCGTCTCGACGAGCTCGGTATTTCGCTCGATCGACTTCTCGTCGTGCGGGTCAACGAGCTCGTTTTCTTTGAAAATTCTAAATTTGTTGCCGAGGCAAAGGTCGACCTGACTGGGGCCTATCAGCTTTTCATCAAAGGGTTCAATTACGATTTTACCCACCCTAATGTACTCACGAATCTGCTCCCCTGATAGAACAACCACGCCGACCCCAAAACCTTTTTCGCGCCCTCACAAAAAACGTTGTGGTCGGTTCCAATCCTATTTTTTACTCACCCTTGACCTCTGAGAAAAGCTCGGCCGGTTCTGACGTTTTTAAACCCAGCTTGCGGAAATAGCGCACGAGGTTGCCCAGGTCGCGCATCAGCAGTTCATCGCACATCGGGTTCGCGATATCCGTGGACATCGAGAAATCGATGAACACGGGCTCGGGCGTCAGCAGCACGTTGTACTCGCTGAAGTCGGCGTGGATGAGCTCGGCTCTGCGGTAGAGCACTTTGATTGCTTCGAACAGCCTCTTGAACGTCCGCCTCGGCGCCCTCGGTGAGACATCCTTCATACGGGGGTATGGGGCACCTTCCTCCCCTATGAACTCCATCGCTAGTACATTTTTCTCGCAGTCGATTGGTCTAGGTACCGAGACGCCAGCTTCGTAAGCGCGCTGCAAATTCTTGAACTCCCGCGAGGCCCAGAGGTAGATGATTTGTCTTCGCTCGCGTTGGATGCGGCGAAATCGCGGGTCTCCAGCCAAGTAGCGGTACATATTTCTGAAGTTGGAAGTGGCGATCCGATAAATCTTAGTCGCGACGTAGTTACCTCGCTTGTCAAGAGCGCAAAAAATGTTTGCCTCCTTGCCCGTGGAGACAGCGCCGTAAAAGACATCGAAGACGCCACGATTTATCATGTGGTAGAGGGTGAGCAATGTCGAGCTGTCGAAGACGCTTGCCATTATCTTGTAGGTTTCGGAGTCCTTTTCAAGGCGCTCGGTTTTACGTCGCTCGAGCTTGCTGAGGAGCGCTTCAAAATCGACTGGCAAACGCTGCCCTCTCTATTCCCAGATACCTTTTCTCCTGAGCCACGCGACTTGCGTTCTCGTGTAGCGGTAGATGACGTCTCCCTTCTTCTCGCTCTGCACCACCCAGGGACGGACGATCACCACGTCGTTCTCCCGAACCCAGAGCCGCTTGCGAATCTTGCCACGGATGCGGCACGTACGCACGTACCCATCCTTACACCTGACGCGCAGACGATCAAAGCCAAACATTTGCTCGGCGACACCTAAAACTTCGTCCTTGCGAGGCATCCGAATTCGCTCGATTTCTTCACTTGGGGTCAGCTTCTTGCGCTTTGGCATCAGGTGCCCCCTAGTTTGCGATCCCAGAGCAGTCGGTTTACCCCATTCAGCATCGCTTGTACACTCGCCATGATGATGTCCCCGTTCGTGCCGCGTGCAGTGACTATGCGCTTCCCATCGGTCAGCTTCACCACGACGTCGACGACTGCGTCACTCCCTCCAGAGATCGCGTCGACGTGGTATGCCTGCAGACGAATATTTGACATACCTTCAACGACCTTGCGGATAGCGTTCATCGCTGCGTCCACTGGTCCCACACCTAGTCCCGACTC